>USHP01000008.1 GCA_900554625.1 uncultured Eubacteriales bacterium
GCTATGGGCGCACCTTCGTGGCGCAGCGGCCGATGCGCGTCGCCACCCTTGCGGTGGGATACGGCGACGGCTATCATCGCATGGCGTCCGGCCGGGGAGAGGTGCTCATTCGCGGATGCCGGGCGCCCATCGTGGGCCGGGTGTGCATGGATCAAACGATGGTGGATGTCACCGGCATCCCCGATGTCCAGCCCGGTACGCCGGTGACTCTCATCGGCCGGGATGGGGAAGAATCCATCAGCGTTGAGGACATCGCCCAGGCTGCGGACAGCTTCAACTACGAATTTGTCTGCGGCATCAGCCGCCGGGTTCCCCGGCTGTACCTCAGCGGCGGCAAGGTCATTCATTCTGTCCATTATCTGCTGGACAACTGACTTCCAGCAGTTCCAATCGCCTATGAAATCCAAAACAAAGGAGGATCTCAATGTCCCGTAAATCCAACCACAGACGTTCTTCTGCCACCCCGGTACTGGTGATTCTGATTATCCTGATGATTGCTGCCACGGCCCTGGTGGTCTGGATGTGCATCGATCTGGTGAATAAAACCCCCTCTGTTTCCACTCCGGAAAGCACCGTGCAGCTGCCGAACAGCGGCACCACACCCTCTCAAGCTCCGGCGGAAACCCAAGTGCCAACCACCGCCCCCGCACCGGAACCGGAGACCGTGGTAGCTACCGCCAGTATTGCCACCATGGGTGACCTGCTGATGCACAAGCCCATCATCGATACCTGCGCCACCGGCGATGGCTACAACTTTGACTCCATCTTCAAATATTTGAAAGACTATACCTCCGCCTACGATTTCGCCGCCGCCAATCTGGAAACCACCCTGGGCGGCCCGGATTATCCCATTCAGGGCAACCCCCACTTCAACTGCCCGGACCCCATCGTGGATTCCGTAATCAACGCCGGCTATGATATGCTGCTCACCGCCAACAACCACTGCGGCGACACCACTGCTTCCGGCATCCTGCGTACCCTGGAGCAGGTGCGGGGCAAGGGTCTGAAAACCCTGGGCACCATGCTCAATGACGAGGAAAAGAAATATGAAGTGGTAGATGTGAACGGCATCAAAATCGGCATGCTCTGCTACACCTACGCCACCGGCGTGACCTCCGACGGACGGCCCCAGCTCAATGGCAACGCTGCTCTGTCCCAGGCAGGCATCGTCAACTACTTCATGGAAACCAATCTGGATAAGTTCTACTCCGAGGTAGAGCAGCACCTGGCCGATATGAAGGCAGACGGTGCTGAGGCCACCATGGTATTCCTGCACTGGGGTGTGGAATATCAGCTCCAGGAGAACAACACTCAGCGTGCCATGGCCCAGAAACTGTGCGACATGGGCGTGGATGTGATTGTGGGCGGCCATCCCCACGTGGTAGAGCCGGTGGACCTGCTGCAGAGCAGTGTTGACCCCGACCACAAGACGGTCATCATCTATTCTCTGGGCAATGCCGTTTCCAACCAGCGGCTGGGCAACATCTCCTACGTGAGCACCGCCCATACCGAAGACGGCGCATTGTTCTCCGTGACCTTTGAAAAGTACTCCGATGGCAAAGTTTATCTGGCCGGCGCGGATGTGCTGCCCGTTTGGGCGAACATGCACAGCAACAACGGTTCCAGAGAATACAATATTCTGCCCCTGGACATCAGCAAGGAAGACCAGTGGACGGAGATGTTCAACCTCACCGCGGGTAACTTCTCCTCCGCCCAGGCATCCTACAAGCGTACCATGGATATTGTGGGCGATGGTCTGAAGGAGTGCCAGGACTATCTGGCCCAGGCCAAGACCGACCGGGAAGCTTACTATCTGGATCTGGCCACCAATCCGGAAAAGTACGAAAGTGCAGAACCTACCCTTTCTGTGGTGGAAACCACCCAGGCCCCGGCAGAAGAAACCACCCTGCCCGCTGCCGCCTAATCAAAGTAAAAATGTGGAGACAGAACTGCTTCTGTCTCCACTACTTTTTTTGTTTGCAGGCATATTCGTAAGCCCGTTTGTAGTCTTCCAACTCCCGATAGCAGTGTTCCAGCTTCTGGGCTGTCTCCCGGGGGTATGCCTGTTCCGCTCCATGAAAGCACCGGGCGGCTTCCCGGAATTGCCCGACCCGGAAGTAGAGTTCTCCCCGGAGCATGCACCAGCTGGGTCCGGTTTGATCCTCCACCGCTTCCATCAGCGCCTGGGCTCTGGCGGTTTTCCCCTGGTTCCAGGCTTCCTCTGCCCGCAAAAGCAGCTCTTCATCCAGGCTGGGAAGGCTTTCGCTGACAGACTTGCCCAGTTTTCCCAACAGCAGCAGCCGCTGGCGGTTCAAAAGTTCTCCGCAGTAAGCGGTGCTTTCTTCTGCCTTTTCCAGCAGTTTCCTGGCATAAATCCACCGCTCCTGCTCCATGGCCCGCCGGGCCAGGGCCAGGTAGGTGCACACCCAGAGCACCCCCTTCTCCCGGTCATAGACTTCATCGGGCTGGCGGTAGTCCTTCAGCGCCTGGGCTGCCCCCGGAAAATCCCCGGCATCGTACAGCCGCCGGGCGGTTTCCATAATCTGCTGATTGGGGGACACAATTGTCTGTTCTTCCAGAAAATAGCTCACCGGCTTTCCCAGCTGGGCGGCAAGATATTGCAGACTTTTCATGGAAGGTCTGGCGGTGCCGTGCTCAATCTGAGAGAGCATATTCCGGGTAATTTCCTGACCGCACAGCTGCCGCTGGCTCAGCCCCGCTTCCAGCCGTGCCTGCCGGATTTTCTCGCCCAGTTCCATACGCCGCCCCTCCTTCCAGGGAAATGTCATTTACCGGATTATACCATAACCAGCCGGTTTTTTCTACCGTTACAAAAATTTCATTTGCTATTTTTCACGTCTTGGTTTATAACAGTAGTATTATATCAAAACTGCGTTTATATCACCCGAAAGATAGGAGTTATTTTATGGATATTCGCAACATCGGTTCGCTGAAAGAAGCTGTCCGGCAGCGATTGGATGGTTTTCCCGACCAAAAGCGGATTGTTTTGATTTACAGTGGTATTTCTCTGGGACTGACTGCCCTGGTTTCGGTAATCAATCTGTTGCTTTCCCTGCAAATGTCCAACTACGGTGGTCTGAGCAATATGGGCATGCGCTCTATTTTGTCCACGATTCAAACCATTCTGCCCGTTTTCCTGACCCTGGCGCTGATGCCTCTGGGATTGGGATATCTGGCCGCTATGCTGCGTATTGCCCGGGGACAGTACACTTCCCCCCAAACTCTGCGGCTGGGTTTCGATCGGTTCTGGCCCCTGCTGCGGCTGAACATTGTCAAGGGACTGATTTTCACCGCCATCGGTTTTGTGTGCATGTATGCGGGCATCAGCATTTTTGTAATGACGCCGTTTGCCGATCCTCTGATGGAACTTCTGACCCCTGTGCTGACCAGCAGCACTGCCATGACTTCCGGATTTGTGATTGATGACGCACTGGCCATGAAGATTGCCTCTGCCATGTGGCCCGCCCTGGCAATCAGCGCCCTGGTATTCTGCATTGCCGCCGCTCCTGTGATGTATCAGTACCGGATGGCGGAATATGTGCTGATCGACCGTCCCGCTCTTGGTGCTCTGGCTGTTCTGCGGGAGAGCCGGAAAATGATGCGGGGCAACCGTCTGGCGCTGCTGCGGCTGGATTTGAGCCTGTGGAAATATTACGTTGGCTTGTTGATTGCCTATCTGATCTGCTACGGCGATCAGATTCTGCCGGCGCTGGGCATTTCCCTTCCCTTTTCCGCTGGCGTGAGCTATTATCTGTTCTACTTTGCCTATATTGTGGTCTTGTTCGCCGTATACTACTTCCTGCGAAACCGGGCCGAGGTTACTCTGGCCCTTGCTTACGAATCCGTCAAGCCCGCCGAACCTCAGCAAAAAGGCGTGGTATTGGGAAACATTTTCCAGATGTAACGAAATTGCCCGGAGAGGAAATTCTCTCCGGGCAATTTTTATCCCCCATATTCTTCCAGTATTTTTCGCAGCTGCTGGTTGCCTTTGAGGAAGGCATGTTCTCCTTTTCCTTCCAGACAGGAACGGAAGGAAGAAACCAGCACGGCAGACATATCCGCTTTGGGTTTCACAGTATGGCAGCGATAACACAGTGGGGATTGTGTCATATCCCAGGGCTGCTTGGACAGTTCCAGTATTTTGCGAATCAACTGCAGACAGGTTTCCGTATCCTTGCGGTAGCCTGCCAGACTCAGCTGGGGTATGATCTGCATGTAGGGCCAATACCCCCACAGCCGGGGCATCTGACTGGCGATTTCGCCAATGGCCTCTGCCATTTCCGGATGGTGCGTCTGCTCTTCCAAGTCCATAAGCTTATACAGATACCCCAGGATACTGTGATACGCCTGCATCAGCTTACCTTCCAGGAATGCGGCGGCAGCGTCCTTGCCTTCCCGGTAAGCAACAATACTGGCACGCAGCAAGTTGGTATCCACCGGGGCATCCGGCAATTTTTCCAGCATGCGCTCTGCATTGTCATACTCTTCCCGCTGAATATATTTACTGGCCAGCACATAGGTTGCCGCCATACTGGCCTGGGGGTCCCGACCATTGGCAGAGCGCTCCAGCCAATCCATAATCTGCTGGTCATAGCGCGCCATCTTCTCTTCTTCCAGATCCGCCATAAGCAGCGCGCCGTTTAAAATTGTTGCGGTGGTGTGAATCAGCAAATCACACCGGGGATATTCCCGGATTTTTTCTGCGGCACGGTCAAAGGCTTGCTCCAGTTTCCCCTGGGCTGTCATTTGGGAAAGTTCGTTGACAAATTGCCCGATCTCCTGCTGACTCAGCTCCTCCCGGAAGGAAAAGAGCTGATTCATGTCGATATTCAGCAGTCTTGCCAGCGCCGGAAGCAGGGTGATGTCCGGATAGGAGTTTCCCTTTTCCCATTTGTTCACTGCCGGAGGCGTTACGCCCAGGTAGTTTGCAACCTGCTCCTGGGTCAGCCCTGCGGCCTTCCGACTGGCTTTGATTTGTTCACTCAGCTTCATCCCGGTGTTCCTCCTTTACATCCTTGTTTTGGCAGTTTCATTATAACACCGGGGCTTTTCTCCCACAATTGAGCAGTGCTTTTCTTTCCGGGAAGAAAATATAACCACTGCTCAATCTTCGTCCTGATCCAGGGCCTTGTCGATTTCCTCCTGCTTTTTCCGGGTCAGCAGAATCAATCCCAGGCGAGTACCAAACATCGCCGCCACAAAGGCTATGAAAAAGAACAGAAGGTTCTGCCAATCTCTCTCGCCGCCGAGCAGCGCCAGCACCGCTGTTCCCACCACGGCAGTTTCCACAGATTCCACCAGCAGCTGCGTGGGATTCTTTCCCGTCGGGTTCACAATATCAATGCCCCGGATGCAGTTTGACGCCAGATTATAAAATCCGCAGCCGATCAGCAGGAAAAATTCCACCGCATATTGGGCAAAGGGTGCGTGGAGCACAAACTGCTGCACCAGTACCGACACCGCCAGAATCAGCACCAGATAGGCGTATCCCCGGCTCTGGATGAAGCGCCGCTGCTGCAGGATTCTCTCGTCCTGAATGGGTTTTTCTGTCATGTAAGTTCCTCCTCCCAGAATAAATCGTTCAATGTTTTTCCCAAAGCCTTGCAGATGGCAATGCACAGATTCAAGGTGGGGTTATAATTTCCGGATTCAATCAGGCCGATAGTCTGCCGGGTAACCCCCACAGCCCTGGCCAGGTCCTCCTGCTTCATGTCCCGCTCCAGGCGGGCAATTTTCATCCGTTTGTTTTTCATGTCCTCCCCCCTTCTGTTGTCAGTATACAAGATATCTTCCGCAATATCAACTATAAATTGCATTAAGCAAGAAAAATCAGCCGCCGTTTTAAAAAACGGCGGCGATGTTTATTTGCTTTCCTTCAGCAGATCCGCAATGGTAATGCCTTCAAAGAAATCATTGATCATCTTGTCCAGCTTCTCCCACATGGGCAGGGCGTTGCAGCACTCCGCCCGGGAGCAGGCGGAAGCACCCTGGCTGGTACAGGAGACGGCGGTGAGCCCGCCCTCCGTCAGTTTCAGGATGCTGCCGACGGTGTACTCTTCCGGTTTCCGGTTCAGGCGGTAGCCGCCGCCTTTGCCGTGGACCGCGTCCACAAATCCGGCCTTGGACAAGGTGGTCATGATGGATTCCAGATACTTCTGGGAAATGCCTTCGGCTTCGGCAATTTCCTTCAGGGGAATGTACTCTTCCCCGCCCCGCTGGGCAAAGCTGACCATCACCCGCAGGGCATAACGTCCTTTGGTCGATACGATCATAAGCCCTTACTCACAGTGCTCGCAATGCTCGCAGTCGGGGAACTGGCTCTTGTCGTAGGGGATGTTGTTCTTGTCGAAGTAGTCCTTCAGAGCATTGTGGATGGCTTCCTCTGCCAAAACGGAGCAGTGCATCTTGTGGGCGGGCAGACCGTCCAGAGCCTCGGCAACCGCCTTGTTGGTCAGGGCCATGGCGTCATAGATGGACTTGCCTTTGATCATCTCGGTGGCCATGGAGGAAGAGGCAATGGCAGAGCCGCAGCCGAAGGTTTCAAACTTCACATCCTCAATGATGTCGTTCTCGATTTTCAGGTAAATCTTCATAATATCGCCGCACTTGGCGTTGCCGACTTCGCCTACGCCGCTGGCGTTCTCGATGACACCCACATTTCTGGGATGGGTGAAATGATCCATAACTTTTTCACTGTACAGTGCCATAACTTCATTCTCCTGTTCTATAGTTTCCTGATCATTTACAGAATATATTCCCGCTTGCCGTTTTGCAGGTCCCGCCACACCGGGCTCATATTGCGCAGATACTGCACCACTTCCGGCACCACCTGCAGAATGTGGTCGATTTCCTCATCGGTATTGTACTCGCTCAGAGACAGCCGCAGAGAACCGTGGGCTACGTCATGCACTCGGCCGATGGCCAGCAGCACATGGCTGGGGTCCAGAGAACCGGAGGTGCAGGCGGAGCCGGAGGAAGCCGCCACGCCCTTCATATCCAGAAGCAGCAGCAGGCTCTCGCCTTCGATGCCTTCAAAGCAGAAGCTCACATTGCCGGGCAGCCGGTTCACCGGGTCGCCGTTCAGGGCGCTGTGGGGAATCTTGCTCAGGCCGGCAATCAGCTTGTCCCGCATGGCAGCCACCCGGGGCATGTTCTCGTCCATGTGGTCGCAGGCATCCTTCAGGGCAGCAGCCATGCCGCAGATACCGGCAATATTCTCCGTACCAGCCCGCTTGCCCCGCTCCTGGGCACCGCCTTCAATCAGGTTCTGAATGGGGAAGCCCTTGCGGACATACAGGGCGCCTACACCCTTGGGGCCGTGGAACTTGTGGCCGGACAGGCTCAGCATGTCGATGTTCTGTTCCTTGACGTTGATGTGCAGGTGACCCACCGCCTGAACTGCGTCGGTGTGGAAGGGCACGCCCGCTTCTTTACAAATGGCACCGATTTCCGCAATGGGCAAAATGGAGCCGATTTCATTGTTGGCATACATGGTGGTCACCAGGCAGGTATCTTCCCGGATGGCATCCTTGACCTGCTGAGCGGTGATGGTATGGCCCTGGCGCACATCCAGGTAGGTCACCTCAAAGCCTTCCTTCTCCAGCTTGGCCAGAGTGTGCAACACAGCGTGGTGCTCAAAGGCGGTGGTGATAATGTGCTTCTTATTCTTCCGGGCACCGTAGTAGGCGGCGGAACGAATGGCCTGGTTATCTGCCTCGCTGCCACCGGAGGTGAAGATAATCTCTCTGGGCTCGCAGCCTAAGCACTGGGCAACGGTTGCCCGGGCATTTTCCAGGGCTTCCTTGGCTTCCTGGCCCACCGAGTGCAGGCTGGAAGGGTTGCCGTAAACCGTCATCATATAGGGCATCATGGCATCCACTGCCACTTGGCTCATAGCCGTGGTTGCCGCGTTATCTGCATAAACGTACATATATGAAAAACCTCCTTGTGGTTTTACCTAGTAATTCCATGGGTA
Source organism: uncultured Eubacteriales bacterium (assembly GCA_900554625.1). Lineage (GTDB taxonomy): Bacteria > Bacillota > Clostridia > Oscillospirales > Oscillospiraceae > Faecousia. The sequence continues at coordinate 7,997 of USHP01000008.1, forward strand.
ATGATACCATGGGTTGCCTACCTTGTCAATAGGTAAATATCCCGGCAGTTTTTTCGGATATTTTGTCCGAAAATGGGGAAACGTTACCCCAGGGCATTCTCCAGAATTTTCACGATTTTTTCCAATTCCTCCTGGTCCTCCTGGGTAAACCGGCCCAATTCCGGGCTGTCGATATCCAGCACGCCCCAGACCTTTCCGTTCTTATGGATGGGAAGCACAATTTCCGAATTGGAAGCACAGTCGCAGGCAATGTGTCCCGGGAAGCTGTGCACGTCCTCCACCCGCTGCACCTGGTCCAGCGCTGCCGCCGTGCCGCAGACGCCCCGCCCCAGGGGAATGCGAATACAGGCAGGTTTTCCCTGGAAGGGGCCAAGGACAAGGGCATTGTCCTCCATTTTATAAAAACCGACCCAGTTGATCCGGGGCAGCTCCTGCCACAGAAGGGCCGAAGCGTTGGCAAGATTTGCCACCTCATAAGGAACATCCCGGGTCAGGGCCTCCAGCTTTTCTCCAATTTCATCATAATGGATGATTTCCATGGTATCTGTCTCCTTTATTCTTGGCTGTTGGTTTTCATTTTACAAAACCACTTCCCTGTTGTCCAGCCAAAAATTTCACGGTTTTCCTGAGCCTTCCTCATTTTTCGACTTTTTCAGCGGTTACAATTCCGGCTGCGGGTCATATTAAGAGGGCAGACAAAAAGGAGGAGTGAACCATGAAGCGAATGATTCGCGCTTTTGCCTTAACGGCAGCGCTTTTCGCTCTGCTGCCGATGCAAAGCAAAGCGGCGGAGCTTCTGATTCCCGTTGGCAAGATCATCGGACTTCAACTTGGCAGCGATACCATTACCGTGGTGGCATACGATGATGTTTTGGGTTCCCAGGCCCGCAGCTCCGGTTTGAAAATCGGCGACGAACTGGTAAAAATAGAGGACATCCCCATTCAAAGTGCCCAGGATGTCCGCACCGCACTGAATCGCTGCGCAGATTGTGTGGACGTAACCGTCCGTCGGGGTGGAAAACTGAAAACCTTACAGCTGACCCCCGGTCAGACCGCGGACGGCCCCCGACTGGGTGTTTACCTACGGCAAGGCATTGCCGGCATTGGTACCGTTACTTTCTATGACCCGGACACCGGAACCTTCGGCACCCTGGGCCACGGCGTCAGCGATTCCAAAGGAAATCTTTTGCAAATGACCCAGGGCAACGCTTATGAGGCCACCATTCAATCGGTGAAAAAGGGCAAAAGCGGCGATCCCGGTCAGCTCAAAGGCAGCGCCGATGCCAAAAACTGTTTTGGTGCCCTGCTGCGCAACACGCCCCAGGGTGTATTCGGTGTCAGCGAGCAAGGCTGGACCGGTGATCTGGTGCCGGTTGCCCAATTTGAAGACATTCAAACCGGCAGCGCCACCATCCGTTCCACGGTAGCCGGCGACACGCCTCAGGAATATTCTGTGGAAATTCTGAAAATCTATCCCGAAACCCGGGAAGATGGGAGGAATTTTTTGATAAAAGTAACAGATCCTTCCCTTCTGGACGCCACCGGCGGCATTGTACAGGGCATGTCCGGCAGTCCCATCCTGCAAAACGGCATGCTGGTAGGCGCCGTGACCCATGTGCTGGTCAATGACTCCACCACCGGGTATGGCATTTTCATCGGCAATATGCTGGATGCGGCGGGGTAAAAAACAGCCCACCCCAACCGTGAAATGACCCAAAACAGTTAGACAATGTTTTGAAGTAAAAATTGTTCAAGCAACCAAAAGGGCTTGTTGCCTGTGAAAAGCAGGGGGCAAGCCCTTTCGCTTTGCCCTGATACGCCAGTTGTTGTAGTAGTCCAGATAATCGACACCGTCGGTCAGGTAAATGCGCTCCCAGTCCCGAATCCGGTGATGGCTGTTGATCTCAAACCGCGCACTGTTTCGCAGTAGCTCAGCTTTTCGTTTTGCATGGTTTCTATGACCATTTTCTTGAATTCTGGTGTATATCTTTTAATTGGTATTCCCTTTAGCATAATAAATCACCCCATCTGTTAGATTAGTATATCATACCATCTAACACATGGGGTGCATTTCACCGGTGGGCTGTTTTCTCCTATCTTCTTTTCTCCCGCAGGGTGCATCCGACCCAGGCTGCCAGCAGCATCAGCAGATAACCTGCCAGATAGGCAAAGAACACCCGGTGAAACCAGGGCATCAGCAAAAAGCCAATGCGCAGCACCGGCAGAAAGTACATCTGCGTCCACATTCCCACAGCATTGGGCCAGTACTGGCCCAACAGCATCTGCACAAACAGCAGCACCACTACCAGGGCTCCCACCATATTCAGGCAGGCCACCGTCCATTTTTTGTCAGTCTTTCCGGGGCGATGGCACACAAATGCCAGCAGTCCCCACAGCAGCAAAAAACACCACTCCCAGCCACACATATGGCACAACGGTATTGGGGTATTCCCACAGAAACCAGTCCATGCCACGCCCCAAGGCAAACGGAATTGCACCAAGCAAAACCAGAAGAACCGACACGAAAACTGCCCCTTTCTTGATTGATATTTTTATTATATAGAACCCATTGCGTCCTGTCAATGGCGGTTCCTTAACCCACGATCTGGTTCAATGCTCTTTGGCGGAGTCTATGGATTTCTCTGTGAATCCGTTCCACCTCACAGCCCTCTGTGAGATTCCATTCCCTTTTCAGCAATTCCAGCTGCTCGTTCAGTGTGTTAATTGCTTCCTCAAAATTTCCCTGGATTTCATAGATATGGGTCACAGCGGTTTGCGCATCCGCATATTTGGGAGACGGCTGCAGCTGCTGTGCTTTCTTATAGTAACCAATTGCTTCCTCATACCGACAGACGGAGGCCATGGCATCTGCCATACTGGCAAAGGTCAGCCAGTCATTTCCGTGATTTTCCAGCATCCGAAGCCAAATAGCTTCCGCTTTTTGATGATCGCCGCTCTTCCAGGCGATTTTCCCCCGATAGAACGCCGTCCGACAACTGTCATCCATTTGTTCCAAAGCATCGCAAACTTTCGCAGCCTCTTCCAGACGATTGTCCGCAATCAATTCATCCAGCAGCCACAAATACCCTCCCAAGTATGTGGGGTTTTTCTGCACGAATTGCTGGTAGTAAGCGATACGCTGGCTGTGATTCCCCAAATCCCAGTCCGGAACGGTTCCTTCCTGGGCCCGCTGCAAATTGGAGTGGTTTTCCTTTCTCTCCGGCTCCAATTCCAGGGCTTCCTTTGCATAGAATTCCGCCAAATTCCGCAATGTATCCGCTTTGTGGTTGAACAAGCTGGACAATAGCTGCAGCGCATCGCTTTTTCTGTCTGCCTGATTCAGCTTCGCTTTCAAAAAAGCCTGCTCCTGCTGAAACTCTTCCGGGCTCAGATTCTGCTGCATTTGCATCAGATTCTCGATACGGTCAAACTGTGCCTGTTCGGAAAGATCAAAGAGTTCATCAATACTGCACCCAAAGTACACTGCAAGCTCCGGAAGCAGCTGAATATCCGGCATAGAGGTTTCGTTTTCCCATTTGCTGACAGTCTGGTAGGAAACATTCAGCGCTTTGGCCAAAGTATCCTGTGTAATACCCTTTTGCAAGCGCAGTTGTTTGATTTTGCTTCCAAGCGCCAATTTCATAACAATCCCTTCCCCATAATGATTTACATTGAATCTTTTCTTGGAAATCCGGCGGCCGCCTTGCTCTAACATTATAACAGGGAACGTTTACAGCAGCAATCACACAAACAGCGAATGGGTTCTCGTAAATCGGGAGTTTCCCTGTAAATGCGGCGACACATAAAAAAAGCGGACACGCTCAGTGGCGTGTCCGCTTTCTCGTTGGTTACTTCGGCACTTCCCCGTTGTTCAGTGCACCGGTAAAGGTAAATTTGTAACTGACATAGTTTTCTTTCGGTTCCTGGGTCAGCTCCAGACCGGTAAAATAGCAGTAGCAAATTCCCCAGATGGGATGCTCCAGATTTCCCGGCTCGCTGTTGTCCATCAGCTTTGCCAGTGTGCGAAACTGCTCAAAGGCATTCTCTCCGGTGAACACGCCGCTGCCGGTGATGATCCGTTTCAGTTCTCCCATCCCCTCAAAATAGGTCACCCCGTCGGAAGTGGAATACTGTGGCTCCCGGCTCATTTTCTCTTCATAGGTGTGAGGATTCTGGGGCCAGACAAAGGTTTTATAGCTTAAAAAATCCATATCACAGCACCTCCTTGGTCAACGCAATGCCTGTTCTGGTCAGATGCAGCCCCTGTCTGCTGAACTCACGCTTGATGGATGTCCACTGGCAGCCGGCGTAACGCTCGGTCTTGCCCTCGGTTTCAATCAGCAGCTCAAAGTCCCCATTGGTTGGCTTCTGCTCCGGAGAACCGCTGGGGATCAGCTCCTCCAGCATAATCTTCCATTGCTTTTTCCCTCTGCTGATTCCTACCGGAGCGGCCTGGCCCATGACATACTCCGCCTGGGTGTCCACCACTTCCTCCTCCGTAAAAGCAATGGCGTGAGGGTGAATGATGTCGTTGAGGGTTGCGTAAAATCCCGGCCAGATTTTGCAGTTGTCTTCCTCAGTAACACCCGTATAGGTAGCCAGTATCTCCACCACATACACCTGGGCGATTCCATCGTAGCGGCATCCGCTCTGAACGCACACCGCCCGGGACCAGCGTAGCGCTTCCGTTGCCCGCAGAGCTTCTATCTCACAGGCCGTACCGCCCAGAGACGCCTGACTGATAATATTCACGCCTACCGTTACCGTCAGATTGGCCCGGTCCACCTTCTCAATGTGTACCGAGGCAACAGTCCCCGAAATTTGGGGAAACTTCTGTCCCGGGTAGGCTACATTCGTCACAAAGTTGGCCTGCCGCAGCTGCCGCAGTACCAGCTCTAGTATTGAGTACCCCATGTATCATTCACACCCTTCTCCACGCACAGCCCCCACAGATACAGCGGCTGATTTTGATAATAGAACCGTTCCACCCGCCGCAGCAGGTAGGATTTTCCTCCCAGCGTCAAGGTATCTCCTTCCTGGACAGCTGCTTCCGCCGGCCCCAGGTAAGCATACTGCCCCCGGGAGATTTCTCCCAGGAGCGTTGCTTCGCTTTCCATACTCTGCCAGCTTTTGGAGTTCACCGCCCAGAAAAATCCCCGAATGACTTTCTCTCCGTCTTTGCCCGAGGCCATCATATCCGTGCCATGCTTCTGGATCATGGCATTTACCGCATTACGCATCTCATACCCCCAAAAAGGCAAACCGATCTTTCAGATACGGCTGCAGCATTTTCTCCGCCTGCATCCGGTAGGTTTCCGCGCTGCTTCCCGATGTTTCGCCGCCTCGTTTGATGGTCAGATCTCCGGCCCGGAATTCCTGCACATCCTCGTCTGCCTGGACACCATTCCAGGCCGCCAGCGCATACAGGCTGCCCCCGTTTACCAGGGCCTCCTGGCAGTCCTCCTCTGTCAGTCCTTCTTTCAAACGGGAGAGCAGAGAATCCGCTGTGACCTGGCATAAAATTCGCAGCATTTCCTGACTGTTTCCCTCCGGCTGCCCTGCCAAGGCCATGGCCTGGGCATAAATTTTCTCCCCCAGCATCATACGTTCAGCACGCAGGCCGCGCCGTCGCAGATTTTGGCAAAACCGGCAATGGAGGTGATGGCTGCCCGTTCCAGCTGACGGTCAATCAGCTTGTCATACTCCACCAGCACATCCCCGGCCCGTACCTGTTCCAGGGCGTAACGGTTGTCCAGGCCAATAATCACACCGTCAGCCACGGCAGAAGTCCGGTGCAGCTGGGCGCCCAGGGGGGTGGTCAGCTTGCCGGTACCCTGGAAGTTCAGGCCCGTCAGGGGGTTCTGCAGTTCCGGCACCTTCAGCATCTGGATCATACACTTGGTAGAACACAGCAGGGTGTTCATGGTGTAAGGGTCAAACTGGCCCCAGAATTCCACCAGCTGGTCATAGGCCAGGGTGCCATTGGTGCCGGTGATGGGAACGGTGCCGATGGTATACTGAACCGCCGCATTGTCGTTGCCGTCACCCTCAATCAGCACCTTCACCGCATCCGCCAGCTGCTGCTTCTGGATGTGAGCGCCAATCTGGCGCAGCATCACACCGAACAGATCCAGCTTCTGGAACCGCAGGGCTTCATAGGATGCCACCAGCATTCTGCCCCGCTTGCTCAGCTTCACCAGATGTTCCTTGGTCTTGACCTCAGTTTCGGGAATGGTCGCACCTTCCTCCACATCCTTCAGTTCCTTGTCATCATCGGTGGGATTGGAGTAGATGGAGCGGTAGTCCATGGCATCGATGATGGTGGTAGTAGCGGTGATGGCAGGCAGAATATCATTTTCCTCCATGCCCTGCCGGACAGTGCGGGCGATGTACTCCGGGAACAGCACCGCAGAATCCATGGTACGGAAGAACTTCTCCACGGGAGAAGAACCGGCGCCCTTGGCCCGGATGCCAAAGCGCTTCAGCTGCCGCTGGAAAGCGTCGGTGCCCTCCAAAGCCGTGCCCCGGTAATTCTCACTGGGGTCCAGAGACTCCAGCACCTGGGTAAAATTCATACCCTCCTGACGATACATGCCTTTTTCCAGTTTCAGATTGTCGTAACCCATATCATTTCCTCCTAAAAGTATTTTCTGTAAATGGGGCTTTCCCCCATCTGCATACCTTTGATTTTCAGATCAGAAAACCGCTTTCCAGTTTCTCTTCCTTACCGCTGCCCCCCAGCTGGGTGCATACCGGCATCAGCTCCGCGAACCGTTCCTCCAGCGCCGATTTCAGCGCCAGCAAGTCTTCTGCTTTGGCAGTCTGGGCAATGCTGCGCAGTACCGGTTCCGGCGCGCCCAATTCCAGGGAAAGTCCCAACCGGACCACATCGTCCTGCAATTGCTTTTGGTATTGCTTGCCCAGCTGGGCCATGGTATACAGCGCCCGGTATTCTGCCTGAGCGCCGAAGTTTTCCGCCAGTTCCTTCAGGGATTTTCCAACCTGCAGCGCTTTCAGTACCCCGGCCTCCCGCTGGGCAGGCACCGCCACAAAGGAAAATTCATACGCATCCATAGGCTCACGCAAAATGGCGCAGCATACCTGGCCGTCGTAGCTTTCCCCCTTCTGATGTCCGCAGCTGCCGTAATCGCTGCCGCAGATGGAGCAAACCGCCCGCCCCATGGCGCAGCCTACGGAGACTTCTTTTTTGATGCCCGCTTCAATGTCGGCAATCAATTCCTCGTTTTCCCCGCCCCGGCGCATATAGGCCCAGGCTTTGATGAAACTGACGCCTTCTTCTTTCACCACCTGGGTTTCAAAAATCCGGGCCACCTGATTATCGGCACTCCACCGATGATCCACGATTCCCGTTTTCCCCAGAAACAGCTTCGCCAGAGCAGGCAGCGCAGCGCTGTCAAAGCGTTCAAAATCCCGATCCACCTGATCGTCACACAGCCGCAGGGAAAATACATACACCTGTTCCTGGGTCAGATGTGCCTTGGCCTGGGCGTTGATGGCCGCCAGCTGCCCGGCGCTGGGCACACCGCAGCTGCTTGCCTGGGTATCCTTTTGAATCTGCAAACTCATAACCTCCCTTTTTCAATCAAACCGGCTCCTGGGCCAGTTTGGCTTCCGCCCGGTACTTTTCTGCCTGGGCGTTGTACAGTGCCGCCTGAGATTCCTGGGTAATGTCCTGCAAACTGATGTCGTCCCAGAGGATCTCCACCCGGTTGTCCAGCCCTTCCAGGGCAAGATACGTCTGGCAGATTTTCCGCATGGCCGGTTCCACGGTTCGCCGCAGCGCCCACAGCTCACTGGTGAGAATGTCCGCCTGCTGGGTGCTCATCCGCTCGGTAGTACTCCAGCTCAGTCCCAGCAGGAAAGGTGGCAGCCCGGTTTTTGCCACCAGCTGCTCCAGAATCTGCCGTACTGGCACTTCCGAATCCAGCAGCGGTGCTTCCCCGCCGATGACCTTGATTTCCACATCGCCAACTGCCACAAAATCCCGGACCGTTCCGTTTTTGCCGTCCTCCATGGCCTTGGCCCATTGTTCCGCCACCGCTTTGCCCCGTTCCTGAGCAGTAACCGGGTCCAGATTCTCTCCGCCCTTGCAGATCACGCTGTAGCGCAGATTGCCGGCCCGCTCCCAATTGCTGCCGATGGTGTTGTAGATTTTCAGCAGAATATCCGCCAGGAAGGGCATCCCCCGGAACATGCTCACGCCGTAAGGATGGGCAGGCTCCGGATTCATGGTGGTGAACAGCAGCAGATGCTGATACGGCAGGGGCCGCATCAATCCATGATCGTCCATCCCCCACAGCACCACATCCAGAGAATCGTTCCCTTCCTGCACTTCCAGGGTGGTCACATCCCCCCAGCATACCGCCCGGAGTTTTCCTCCGGCCACCACCATTTCGCCCACCGCCCGACCGTAGGTCAGCAGACTGTCCAGATAACCGCTGAGGAAACTCTCAATGCCCATCTGTCCCCGGCCGCAGGGCATCATCTGCAGGAAGGTGTTGAGCTTGTGCTGGGCCTGGGGGTTTTTGCACCGTACCTCAAACCCGCCGCAAAGCCGTACCATTTTCCCCACCGCTGCATCCAGCACCGGGATGGATTCCCGCATTTCCCGGTAAACCCGTTCTTCTCCGCCGCCCAGGGGGGTAAAGTGCCGCATGGCCCCGAAGGGATGGATATTTCCGCCCCGGAGCTGGCACACCGCCGCCATGGCACCGGATTCCTGTTTTTTTCGTTTCAAACAATCACTCCTTTCCAATTCAGCCGTCCGTTACCGTTTTCTCTCCACCGTACACGCTGCAAATCCCCCCTGTCTTTCCCCCAGCACTGTGGAAACAAAGTAGCGCATATCGTCCATTGCGTGGTCGTGTTCCTTGCGCACCTTGTCTTTGCTGCCGTCTTTCAAGTCCCAGACATATTCCTCCATTTCCCGCAGGCAGTCGGTGCATCCCGGCCCAATGACAATTTTCCCGGTTTTCAGGCAGTCAGAAGTAAGCCGGATGCCGCTGAGCACATCGTTGTTGGCCTTCTGCACCCGCCAGCCCCTGCGCCGCAGCAGTTCCAGGAAGCTGGCAGCAGAAGGGTCTACAATCACCGCTGTAATGGCCCTGTCTCCCGCCAGGGCTTCCAGGGCCTGGGCGTATTCCCCGTCGGTCATCTGCCGCATCTGGGCACGGGAATCGAAATAGAATTCCTTCACCCGATACCACACCCCCCGGCAGTGCCCCCACAGTCCCATGGACATGGGATTGACCGTTCCATAATCGCAGGAAATGTACCATTTGTCGCAGGTTTCTGGAGGGATCCCCGTCATTTCCTCGGTGAAGAAGTCATACACCCGTCCCTCCGCCTGCACCCACTGACCCAGTACAAACCGCTTGTAAAACACCCCGGTGTACAGCCGCTGATACCGCTGGCGAATCTGCTGGGTCAGGGAGGGATTGTCCTCCATGGTAAAGTGCAGCCGCAGACAGTTGCGCTTGGCAGCTTCCTGAATCCAGGTCTTGTAAAACCAGTGGTTCGGCCCGGCGGGGTTACAGTTAAACCAAATCCGGCTCCCGGCCACCGAGCATCGGGCGCAGGCTTGCTCCACAAAGCTGCGGGGCATCAGCACCACTTCATCC
>USHP01000009.1 GCA_900554625.1 uncultured Eubacteriales bacterium
TCGGGTCAAAATCTCTCGCCGAATCTCCTTACCCCATTATGCGGTGTTGCCTTAATAAAAAGACGCTGATGTGGTACGACGAAGTCGGCCTGTTCAAGCCTGCAGTCGTTCGGGAAAATGGCTATCGGTATTATACCTGCCAGCAAAGCTCCGTTTTTGAAACCATTCTGATGCTCAGGGAGCTGAACGTCTCTATTGCGGATATCAAGACCTTTCTGAGCAATCGCTCCGCCGATTCCTTCCAGACCGTTCTGACGGAAAAAACAAAGGAAATCGACAATGCGATCCAGCATTTGGCGCAAATTAATATACCTCCTATTTGATACACTATCTACAACATACGCCAGCTAATAGCCAACCATTTCATTCCAAAGTTACTTCATAAGCTCGCCCCCTATCTATACAGAGGACCGTAGGTAGCACAGGCGCGGTAATCCTGGCCTTCCTTGTCCATGCCAAATGCATTCCAGCAGGCAGGGCGATAAATATCATCCAGAGGAACGTTGTGCATGCAGACAGGGATTCTCAGCATGGAACACATGGTGATCAGGTCAGCACCGATGTGGCCATAGGAGATGGCACCGTGGTTGGCACCCCAATTCATCATAACCTCGTATGCGGTCTTGAAGGGAGAGCCTTCCTTGCCATCACAGCGGGGTGCAAACCAAGTGCAGGGCCAGGTGGGGTTGGTACGCTCCATCAGTGTATCGGAAACCTCGTCAGGCAGGTTGACGGTCCAGCCTTCGGCAATCTGTAGCACAGGGCCCAGGCCCTTGACCAGATTCATACGGATCATGGTGCAGGGCATTTCGGCCTTAGTGGTGTAGTGGCTGGAGAAGCCGCCGCCACGGAAGTTATCCTGACCAGCTTCGCACCAGACAGTAGCTTCGGTCATCTTCTTGATATCTTCCTCGGTGACTTCCCACCAACGCTTCATAGTGGCATCGCCGTTTTCGTCAGTGCAGACACCGGAGGCATCCAGACAGGCAGCACCGGAGTTCAGCAGATGGATGATACCGTTGGACTCAGCAGCCTTGCCTTCCAGCTTGTAGCCGGTGACACGCTCGGTAGCTTCGCCAGACCAGTAGGTACGAACGTCAGCGAAAATCTGAGCACGGTGGGTCACCAGACGCATCATCAGCATGCTCATACCGTTGAGAATATCGTTTTCAGTAGCCAAGGTGTATGGCTCACGGGCACCTTCATAGTCGAAGGAGGAACTCAGAAGAGCTTCTGGGTAGTCGCAGTTGGGCCAATGGTCGGTCCACTGACGCTGACCCTGGAAGCCACCTACGATGGCATTGTGACCAACCTTTTCTTCCTCGAACTTATCGGGCAGATTGGGGTTGCCAGCCATCAGGTCCTTGATGATGCAGTACATCTTAACGGTAAACTCCCACTGCTTTTCCTTTTCCTCGGGAGTAAACTTGATGCGCACGGTTTCGCCCAGGAATTCAACTTCCTCGGGGTTATCATCGCGACCTTCCTTGCAGTGCTCCTTGGTCCAGGCCAGCGCCTTCAGGTATTCTTCCTCGTTATAGATACCTTCTTCCATGCGGCGCAAAATCTCAACCTCATCCACGGACTCCACGCGCATACCGAAATACTCTTCCAGCATGCTCTGGTCCATAATGGAACCGGCAATACCCATGCACTGGGAACCAATCTGCAAGTAAGACTTACCACGCATGGTGGCAACAGCGACAGCAGCACGGCCAAAGCGCAGCAGCTTATCCTTCACATCTTCGGGCATCTGGGTGACCTGATCCCGGTCCTGAACCTCATGACCGTAGATACCGAAAGCGGGAAGGCCCTTCTGTGCATGACCGGCCAAAACAGCAGCCAGATACACAGCGCCGGGACGCTCGGTGCCATTGAAGCCCCAAACACCCTTAATGGTGTGGGGATCCATATCCATAGTCTCGGAGCCGTAGCACCAGCAGGGAGTGACGGACAGGGTGATGGCTACACCTTCCTTCTTGAACTTATTGGCGCAGGCAGCGGCTTCAGGCACACGGCCGATGCAGGTGTCAGCCATAACAACCTTTACGGGTTCACCGTTGGAGTAGAACAGATTCTCCTCGAACAGCTTCTTGGCAGACTCGGCCATTGCCCAAACAAGAGGTTCCAGAGATTCACGCATCATCTGAGGGCCACGGCGGCCATCAACGATGGGGCGAATACCGATTACGGGATAATCACCAACATATCTGTTTTTTGCCATTATAGAGAGACTCCTTTCGAGATTTGATTACTTGGAGTTTATTTGCCAATGACGTCACAGAAGATACGATACTTTTCATCCAGTGCATCAATCTTCTGGGGATAATAAGTAGTTACCTTTTCTGTTTTGCGGATCAGCTTCCGGCCTTCAGCTACATTCTTGATTGCGCCAAGGGCGATCAACTGAAGCATGATGTTGCCCAGAGCAGTTGCTTCCGTGGGACCTGCAACAACGCTGAAACCCAGAGCATCTGCGGTCATCTGGCACAGGAACGTATCCTTGGTGCCGCCGCCCAGCAGATGCAGAACCTCAAATTTCTTGCCGGTGTTCTCCTGGATCTGGGCAATGGCATAGCGGTACTTCATGGAAAGGCTTTCATAAATGCAACGCACCAAGGCACCATCGATCTGAGGAATATTCTGTCCGGTATTTTCACAGTAAGCACGAATCTTCTCAGGCATCCCACCGGGTTGTGCAAATTCGGGAGCATCCGGATCAATGAAGCAGGTGAACGCAGGCTCCTTACGGGCCAGCTGTTCCATGTCATTGTAGGAGTATTCTTTGCCTTCAGCACGAAAGTTTCTGCGGATTTCCTGAATGAGCCAAAGTCCGCTGATGTTTTTTAGGTAGTTGATCTGTCCGTTGGCACCGATTTCGTTGGACAACTCATCTTCCATACTCTTTTTCGTAAGAATAGGCTTGTCCAGCTCGCATCCAATCAAAGACCATGTGCCGCAAGACAGAAAGGCGGCTTCTCCAATACCATCCCAGGGCATAGCCGCAACAGCGCACTGGGTGTCATGTCCGGCGACCTTCACTACAGGAATTCCCTTGTACTCACCGCATTCGGTCGCACAGTCCACAATTTTAGGAAAGAATGTAACTGGGAACGGTGTCAGCGCCGTAATGTTATGATCCCAGTTTCCGGTCACCGGATTCACCATCTGAGAGGTGGATGCAATCGTCTTGTCCACGGTACGGCTTCCGCACAAGGCCCATGCAAACAAATCCGGCATAAACAACATACATGCGGATTCCAGTCTTTTTCCCTTTTCCGTCATCAGCTGGAAGATCGTATTGATAGGCATAATCTGATTGCCTGTAGCATGATACAGCTTTTCGGGAGTAATCTCATTGAATACCTGTTCCGGTACACCATTGGTTCTGGGGTCTCGGTAATTTGTCGGCAAACTCATCAGGTAGTCATTCGCTGTAATCATGCCATAGTCTACACCCCAAGTGTCAAAAGCAAGCGAATCCACTTTTCCGCAGGATGCAACAGTGTTTTCTACTTCTTTCAGCAGCGATAAGAAATCCCAGGCTATCCGCCGATTCTCTCTAAGCGGTACATTATCAAAGCGACGAATCTCCTCATAACTGATTTTCTTTCCATCGAAATGGCCTAAAACTGCTCTGCCAGTAGATGCACCAAAATCAAATGCCAAAACAGTGTTCATCAACATTCCTCCTTCTTATGGAGGATTGGATCATCAGGATTGAATACCTTATAGCCCGGATGCCGACCAGTGATGCGGTAGTAGCTTCTCAGGTCGATCAGCTTTTGTATGTTAGGACGGCTGATGTCGATGCTGCCACCTAAGATAACCGCATTGATAGTGATTTTTGCCCACAGTTCCAGGCTCTCCATCCGGTAAAAAGCTGTGATGACATCGCTTCCCACTGCCAATGCACCATGATTTTCCAGCAGCATCACATCATGCTCCCGAAGATAAGGCTCGATGGCATCGGGAACCTCAGAAGTAGATGGGGTCCCATAGGGAGTCAGCGGCACAGAACCGATGGCTGCCACATCCTCAATCATGTTGTACATATCCATAGCCTTGTGGGCAACCGCAAAACCTGTCGCTCCAGGAGGATGTGCATGGATTACACTTTTTACATCCGGGCGCTTGTCATAGCAGCGCAGATGCATCTTGATCTCACTGGAAGGCCGCAAACCGGGAGCTGCCTCCAGAACGTTGCCCTGGCGGTCAATGCGAATCAGCTTTTCCGGGGTGATGAAGGATTTGCTCATTCCTGTAGGCGTTGCAAGGATGGTACCATCGTCCAGCATCGCGGATACATTTCCATCATTTGCTGCAACCCATCCAAGCTGCCACATTTTGTGACAGACGTCACATATCTGTTCTTTATACAAATTAATATCACTCATTGGCATTCGCCTCCGCAGTTTTTTCCTTGAAATTGGGGATTTTAACCGGCATACCGCCTGATGCTATGGAAATCTCAGAAAGCGGCGTGATACACATAATCGTTGCTGCATCATATACATCAATCGGCATCGGTTCCCCAGAGCGAATATGGTCAAAGAAATCGCGATAGCAAAGGTAGTCCATTCCGCCATGCCCTGCTGCGCGCTCTTCCTCTGTTATCGAAGCCCATATAGGATGATTATATTCCTTAGCATATTGATCTGCATTTCCCCACTGCTCTTTCCACTCGAAGTCACAATCATTATGGGTTCCATCAATAAACACTGAGTCGTTTACTTCCGTGTACATACCCTTTGTCCCACGGACGGTAAAACCTCTGCTATACGGCCTCGGTAATGTTGTGTCCAAAGTAATGGTTATGGTCTCGCCACCGGCACAGGTAATCACGGTGGTTACGATGTCACCCTGCGCGAATTTAGCCTCACACAGTTCCTCGTTTTCCGGTTGATGCTTCAAGCAATACTCATGAAGGCCAACCGATTTGGAAGCAGTACTACTGAGTGTCATCAGTTGGTTAGAGTGATTAATATCGAGAATCTTCATAATCGGTCCCATTTCATGAGATGGATAGTTCTCACAATTGCGGGAGAGATATTCGTTCAGTCGATAATGTCTGTTTTCTTTTCCGGTTGTGATTTCTTCTCGTAAATCGTGACAGTATCCACCGGAACAGTGAACGATCTGGCCAAACAAGCCCATCCGGACCATATTCAGTACCATCAGTTCCCGTTGACCGTAATTGCAGTTTTCCAGGAACATATACGGTGTACCGGTTCTCTCTTGGGTTCTGACAAGCTGGTAGCACTCTTCTACTGTATAGGCACCGCCGACTTCACTTCCCACCGGAATGCCTTGCTCCATACAGTAGGTCACCACCTCTGTATGGTATTTCCATGAGGTGATTACAATCACGCAGTCAACCAGATTCTTGTTTACCAGCTTTTTGTAATCAGTCGTTTCATATGGGCGTTTATGACCCGCGTTTTCTATCAGATCCGCTACACGCTCAACACGGTCCTGATAAATATCGCAGACAGCCGTAATTCTAATGTCATCCATTTTAAGAAACACTTGGTTTGTCAGCCCATATCCACGCAAGCCAAGGCCAATGATGCCTACACGAATTTGTTCCATACAGATACTCCCAACTATATAGGATGCAAAAAGGAGCGGGGCAAAGCCCCGCCCCCTCTTTCATTGCATAAAGGACATTGATTGAATTAGTTCAGTTCGTTGAATGCGATTGCCTGCTCATGCAGAGCCTCGTAAACCTTGTCAGCACCGGCTGCGGTCATCTTATCTCTCAGCTTTGCAATATCGCCAGCAGGATCCTCGGTGAAGCCCAGGCCCAGCAGCTTATACTCGTTGTTGAAGATCTCGCCCATTGCAGCGATCTCATTCTTAACCTCGCTGTCATCAAAGACGAAGGTCTGGTAACGGCTGCTACGTGCAGTCTCCTGCCAGATAGCAGTCAGCTCGCTCAGGTTGGGGATACCACCCTCAACAACACGCCAGTTAGCATCGTTACGGACGCCCCAGTTGCAGTTGCCGTCATAGGGATAGTTGACGCTGTCAGGCAGGGGAACCAGTGCATTGTCGCCAACTGCTTCCCAATGCTTGCCTTCAATACCATAGCAGAACAGGCTGTTGATTTCTGGATCATTACGCAGGTAATCCAGAGCCATCAGAGCGCGTTCGGGGTTCTTGGACTTAGAGAAGATGCTCATGCCGTTTGCCAGATAGGAATTCAGAACAGGAGGTGCACCATCCTGTGCGTCAAACACGCGGACATCCCACTCAGGATGCTCGGTAGCCAGCTGTGCGTACAGGCTCTTGGCGGTGTTCACGTTGCACAGAGCCAGAGCGGACTTACCAGCCAGGAAGGACTCAGTGTTATTCTGGGTGTTAACAACAGCGTTCTTGCTCCAGAAGCCGCGATCCTTCCAATCCTTCAGACGGGTGATCACATCCAGGAATGCAGCCTGATCGTAGTTGCCCTTAACATCTGCGTTGTCATCAACTCCGCTGACGCTAGCCATGGACTGCCAGGGGCCAATGCTGATAACCTTCTCTTCAGATTCCCAGTTTGCCTTTGCCCACATACGGTCATAGACGAACAGCTTATCGTAGTCAGAACCAACATCCAAAGGAATGAGGGTGGGTTCGTTGTCAACGATAGCCTGCATGTAAGCCTCAGCCTCATCCAGAGAAGCGACAGACTTGATATCGTACTTGTCCATTAGGTCGCCACGGGCAATCCAAACGTAGGAAGTGATTTCCTTGTAGTTCATGGGCATCATGTAGACCTTACCATCAACCTTGGCCTCTTCCCAAGCCTCGGGATACATGGTGGCTGCGCTCATGGGTGCGTAGGTTTCCAGCGCTTCCTGGGTGATTTCCCAGAAGCCCTGTTTGGTGGCCTGAGAGTTGTAGAAGCACCAGTCAGCAGTATAGATGATGTCCCACTCCTCGCCGGAAGCAAAAATCAGAGGATACTTCTGCTCATACTCACCCCAGCTCATGAACTTCACTTCGATGGTGGCATTGATTTCTGCCTTCAGCTTTTCGTTGATCTTTGCGAAAACCTCGTCATTGTCAACGGGACGATCACCGATCAGGTACATAGTCAAGGTTACTTCTTCCAGGGTTTCGGATTCTGCCTCAGTGACATCATCCTTAGGTGCATCAGTCTTGGTAGGTTCACCAGTGGTAGGATCAGCAGCAGGAGCATCGTTGCCGCAAGCAACCAGACCCAAAACCATAACCAAGGCCAACAGCATTGCAATAAGTTTTTTCATTTGTATTTCCTCCTTCATTTTTATAAAAAATTCTTCCGAATTTTCTACCCTTTTACTGCGCCAATGGTGACGCCTTTCACGAAGTACTTCTGCAAGAACGGATACAGCAGAATAATCGGTCCTGTTGCAACTACTGTCATAGCCAGCTTCAGCGGTTCACTGGGAACGTCGCTTGCCGGTATGCCACTGCGGGCAGCCGCTGCATTCATAGCCTGCGCTTTCGTCAGGATATTGTTCAGGTAATACTGAAGCGGGTACAATTCCCGGCTTCCCTCATCCAGAAACAGCATCGCATTATACCAGTCATTCCAATAGTTCAGTGCCAAGAACAGGCCAACGGTTGCCAGACCCGCTTTGGAAAGTGGCAGTGCGATCTTGAAGAAAATCGTCAGATCGTTTGCGCCGTCCAGTCTTGCAGATTCATATAGCGATGTTGGTATGCTCATCATATAACTTTTTAGAATCAACATATAAGTCACATTGATCATGATCGGCAGAATCATGGAAATGACGTTGTTGTGGAAATGCAGATACTTTGTACAGAAAATGTACCAGGGGACCAGGCCGCCGCCGAATATTGACGTGAAATAGAAGAAAAAGGACACTTGATAGCGGTACCGAAAATCGGGACTGGCCAACACATAGGCAGCCATACTGGTAAAGAACAAGCCTACCGTCGTTCCCGTAAATGTAACAAAAATTGTTACACCGTAGGCTCTCACGATTTCCTCCGGAATACGGAACAGCATCTTATAGGCATCCAGTGAAAATGTCTCCGGGATCAACTGGTAGCCATGAAGCTGAATCGCATATTGCTCTGTAAAAGATCCACTGATAACCAACAGGAAAGGCAGTAAGCATACTGCTGCAAGAACAGCAAGAAAAACATAAGATATCACATTGAAAATAATTCTATCTTTGCCAAGAGGCATCTTGCTTTGATTCGTATATTTTGCCATTCATATCCCCCTCTCAACAGTTTGCACGGCATCAGAACAGCGCGTAATCCGGTTCTACTTTCTTAACACACCAGTTAGCAAACAGAACCAAAGCGAAGGACAAACCAGACTGATAAAGACCTGCCGCACTCGTCATGCCAAATTCCTGAAGATCCAGCAACGACCGGTTCACATATGTATCAATCACGTCGGTAACTTCCAGGACCATCGGGTTATTACCGGTAACCTGCCAGAACATCTGGAAGTCACCCTTCATAATCGTACCAATCGCCATCAGGAACAGGATTACGATTGTAGGCCGGATACACGGCAGTGTAATGTGCCAGATTTTTTGCCACATGGTTGCTCCGTCAAGATCAGCTGCCTCATACAGGTGCTCGTCTATGTTGACGATACTGGCAAGATACATAACTGTACCATAACCGACATTTTTGAAAGCACTGACTGCGATCAGTATAAAAGGCCATGCACCCTTATTTGAGTAAACATCAATTGGTTCAACACCAATGCTCTTCAGGAACGTATTCACGGCGCCGAACTCATAATTGAACATGTTGTATATGAATGCACCGACAACAACCCAGGAAATAAAATAAGGGAAGAACATAACGGACTGGGTGATTCTCTTAAAGAATTTACCCGCCAGTTCACTCAGCATGATCGCACAGGTGATCTGCAGAACTGTATTAACACAAAGGAACGCGATATTGTACAGAACTGTATTACGAGTGGTAATCCAAGCCTTGCCTGATTTGAAAAAGTATTCAAAATTTACAAAACCGACCCAAGGACTTCCAAAGATTCCGTCGTAATAATTAAATTCTTTGAACGCAAGAACAATTCCTGCCATGGGGATATAACACATCAGGATTACAACGATTGCTGCCGGGAGAACCATAAGCCATTTAATTCGGTTATCCCTCAGGTCACGTAACAATGGATTTCTTCTCTTTGTCATTGTGTACCCCCCTTATGGAAACACTTTGTCCTTCGTTGTTTTTATCTTAACAAACACCCGCGGGAATTACAACGGGACGAAATTACGAAAGGGGGACTAAATTATGTTGTTTTCTCGTTTTCAGGTGTTTCCAATCAAAATACTATTGAAGTATTTCGATTTTTTGTATATTATCGATACAGACATAGAATTGGGAGATGATCAATTATGAACTTCACTGTATTGATCGCGGACGACGAAAGTATGCCCAGATCTGTCCTAAAAGAGCATCTGCCATGGGACAAGCTTTCTGTCACTCAGGTAATTCTTGCATCAGATGGATTGGAAGCCCTGGAACAGTCCAAAGCCCACCATCCCGACATTATTATCAGTGATATGAAAATGCCCCATCTTAACGGTCTGGAACTGGCTGCCGCGGTAAGAGATTTTTTGCCTTCCTGCCAGTTTATCTTTCTGAGTGGCTATACGGACAAAGAATATCTGAAGGGTGCCATCAAATTAAAAGCTGCCAGCTATGTGGAAAAGCCCATTGATCTGGATGAAATCACAGATGCAATCCGCGAAGTTGTCGCCGATCTGCAGCGTGAATTTATAGCTGATCCAAAGTTCCTTTTCTTCCGTGGTGAGTCTCAGAACACTGAGGCATTAAATTCGCAGGAGTATCTTTGCGACAAATCCTTGCTCCGGCAGTTGGAAAACAATATCCGCCAGGTTAAGCAAGATGACACACTCCTCATGCTGAACACCATGCTTTCTGACATCAAAGAATGTGAGGGCACGTCTCCTGATTATATCAGACATTTATACAGGCAGATTATCTTCATGTTTTTGCATGCTGCAGAAAGCCAGAATATACAGAGTATCATCAGTCAGACTGATTCACTTCTATACACCGGCGCAAAGCAGCCAACCCTGAATCAGCTTTGGGATACCCTTTTACAAACAGCACATATCTATTTCTCATCCCTGCTCAGCTCCGACCTGGATATTACCAGCAAGGTTGACCGTTTCTTGGAAAAGAACTACTGCAATGCGGCACTGACCGTTCAGGAAGTCGCAGACACCCTGGGTTTCACCTATACATACCTGTGTTCTGCCTATAAGAAAAGCTGCGGTAAGACAGTTAATCAGAGGCTGACAGAAATTCGTGTACAAAATGCCAAGGAGCTGCTCACATCCACAAACAAGAAGCTCCATGAGGTTGCCAATGCTGTGGGATATGCAGATGGCAAGTACTTTGTAAAGGTATTTACCCGGGAGACAGGTTTGTCCCCGAAGCAATACCGTGAGAGGCAAGCTTATGAAGAATAAACTATTAAACTGGATTGCCCGGTTGTCCTCATTTGGAAAGCTACGGAAACGGCTGCTTTTCATTTACTTTTTGCTGATTGTACTCCCTTTGGGATTCTTTTCTCTTTACAGTAACTTCCGCGTTCGTAACGTTGTTCAGAATCAAACCCTATCCGCTGCGCAGAATGCATTCGATGATACATATCTCGCAATAAACCGAATCTGGACACAGCTGGATGAAGTGATCGATATCCTTGCGACCGATCCGCTTGTATATGCTGTTGCTTCCAATGATCCCAACGATTTCACCTACATTCAGCGCCTTCAGGATTCCGATCAGGTTGCCACCACCTTTGAGCAACTGCGAATTCTTTCCGGTGTTGACCGCATCCAGCTATATGTCAATAACGAGTACAGCTATTCAAACGATCAGAATAACATCATACAGATCAACGATATCAGCAACAGCCGTTGGTATCAGGGTGTTACGCTGACTGCAAACCGGTACTGGTGCTCCCCCTCTGATTTTTCAGATCAGTCTGACAATGAGCGTGGATGGTTTTCGTCCATGCAGACAATCTACAATCCCAGAAGCCTTCTGGAGCCTTTGGCAATCGTGCGCGTTGACATCGACCAATCTCGTCTCCACAACATTCTTGACGACACCTCCATTACCGAGAACGGAATGCTCCTGATCATGCGGGATCAGGAAATCCTGGCTTCATCTTGCTCCGCAGAAAGCATTGGAGATATTAATGCTATTGCGCTGAAAATCAAGCCGACTACTACGCCTACATGGACTCAAATCAAAGAGAACGGAACGAAGTACTATATCCAAAGCCGTGTACTGAACGCATCCGGCTGGCATGTTGCCAGTATCCTACCCGCCAAGGATATTTACCAACCCGGTAATATGCTCAGCACTGAAATGCTGTTAATTGTTGCCGTTGTTACAATCGTTGCCTACTTGATGGCCTATTTCCTCAGCCGATCCACATTGGACAGGCTTTCCATGCTTACAAGAACTATGCAAGAAGTTGAGAATGGCAATACAGATGTCCGCATGGAGCCCTCCGGCGATGACGAAATTGCACAGTTGATCGGAAGTTTCAACCAGATGATGGACGAAATGGATGCATTGATGGAAGAAAAGGTTGAGTATGGCCGCCAGATAAAGAATCTGGAGCTGAAAGCTCTTCAGGCACAAATCAATCCCCACTTCCTGTATAATTCCCTGGATTTGATCAACTGCACCGCCATCAGCCACAACATTCCGGAAATCAGTAAGATGGTTAATGCCCTGAGCAAATTCTACCGGCTGTCACTCAGCAAGGGACAGGAAATTATCTCTCTGCGCGATGAAATCAAGCATGTGAATCTGTATCTGCAGATTCAGAATCTTCGTTTTGATAATCGTATCCAAGTAACGTGGGACCTGGATCCGGAGGCTGAT
This sequence comes from uncultured Eubacteriales bacterium, assembly GCA_900554625.1. GTDB lineage: Bacteria > Bacillota > Clostridia > Oscillospirales > Oscillospiraceae > Faecousia. The sequence continues at coordinate 11,917 of USHP01000009.1, forward strand.
GACTGTCGAGTTATTAAAATCATCCTGCAGCCACTGATCGAAAATGCTGTTATCCACGGAATTTTTGAGAAGCCTTCCAAATCCGGTTGTCTGAATATCTCCACACGGCGCAGTCAAGACGACATCTATATCACCATTCAGGATGACGGTGTCGGAATGGACGCGCAAACACTCACCAAGAATTTCACCCCGTCCGTTTCCGGAGAAATCGCAGATACCACCGGCGGATATGGTGTTCGCAACATTCATGACCGAATTAAGCTGGCCTATGGTGAAAGATACGGGTTGTCCTGCACCAGCACCATTGGTAAGGGCACAACTGTGACAGTCCACATTCCTGCCATTGACTCAGCCACAGATTGAGAAAGGAGCTTTGTTATGCGTTTATCCACATTTACGGATACGGATTGGCTGTATCCGGACTCTGAACACAGCAGCCAAACAGAGATAATTCTTGATGCTGTATGCGGTGGACATGCCGGTGCACAGATTCTGGGTGATACCCTTCCCTCAGAAGCGGTTGTCCAATTCCGTTGGAATGATTCTGATGGGCCGGATGTTCAGCTTTTCCAGTTACTCCCGGTGGGGGTAAACGAGAACACGTCCCCCACTCTTATGACAACGACGGACTACGAAAGCTGCTGTGCATTTGTCACCCGGAAAGCACCATTTGATGTTTATGATGCCTTACGCCCGGCTGATGGTACAATTCCCGCAGGCGGTAGACTGGCCCTGTATCTGTGCATTGATGTTCCACAGCAAGTGGAAGCGAGAGCATACCATGGTATGCTTTCCGTAAGTATTGCCGCCATCGAACACACAATCCCTGTAACCTGTACAGTTCACGCATTAACCGTTCCCAAGCTAGCAGAAGCCAAACTGGGTATGCTCAACTTCTTTGACTATGATGGCCTTGCAACACAACACGATGTAAAAAAGAACAGTCCCGAATACTGGGAGCTGTTCCGTCAATATGTACGGGCTCAAATTCAGATGCACTGTACCCATATTCTATTGCCTGCCGGTGAGGCAATTATCCAGGATGGTTCCGTAATCGGATTTGATTTTTCAGCAGCAGAGCGCGCTGGCCAGATTGCCTGGGAAGAAGGCGCTGAAAAACTTTGCGGCGGTCATATTGCTCACTGGCATGAGTGGGATGACTGCGAATACTACCCCAACTGGAATCAGACTTTGGGCATTACCTCACCACAGGGTTATCTGCAGATGCGGTTATACTTCTCCCAATGGGCAGAGATTATCAAACGAAACCGCTGGGAAGATTGCATGACTCAGGCGTTAGCAGACGAGCCCCAGACTCATAACGACCGTACATACCGTATCCTGGCAGCCATGTGTCGAAAGTTCCTGCCGAATATCCCCATTATTGATGCAGTGGAAACCACAAATCTGGGCGGGGGCATTGATATTTGGGTTCCTAAACAGGATACATACGAAAAGTGGCGTGATGAATACGAGATCCTAAAAGCTGCAGGAGAAGAAATGTGGTTTTATACCTGCGCTTTCCCTGCAGGTCCTGCCATGAACAGAAGCATGGATCTGCCGCTGACTGTCAGTCGGGTTGTGCTTTGGATGGGTGCGTATTACCGTTTGTCGGGTTTCCTCCACTGGGGATTCAATTACTACATTGGTGATGATATTTGGCACAGTGCCTGCTGTCCTCACAAGGGCGCGCTGCTCCCGGCTGGCGACGCACACATTGTATATCCCGGTGCAGAAGGTCCCTGGCGCAGTATGCGCTTTGAGGCGCAAAGAGCTGGCGCAGAAGATTTTGAATTGCTGGTTCAAGCTCTCGAGATTGCACCAGCACAAACAGAAGAAATCATCCGTTCTGTCTGCACCGACTTCAGGAATTATACACGCAACGGTTCCGATGTGATCTCTGCCAGACTGAAACTGATTCGCTTACTTGAGGAGGCAAAGGCCAATGGCTAACACCAAATGGTTCGAAGATGCCCGATTCGGAATGTTTATCCATTGGGGTCTTTACGCGGTCCACGGGAAAGGTGAATGGCATGCTAGCATTGCCAAAATCACACCCGAGCGGTATGACCAGTATTTTGAAACCTTTGACCCCATTGACTACAACCCGAGGATCTGGGCTCGAATGGCAAAAGAGGCCGGAATGAAATATGCGGTTCTCACCACGAAGCACCACGAGGGTTTCTGCCTGTTTGACTCAGCCTATACAGACTACAAAGCTACCAATACCCCTGCCGGTCGAGATCTGGTTCGGGAATATGTGGAGGCATTCCGGGAGGAAGGCATCCGTGTAGGATTATATTACTCTCTCGTAGACTGGCATCATCCGGACTACCCCGCATATCAGGATCCATTCCATCCGCTTCGGGGCGATCCCAGAAGGAAAGATGAGAAGTGCGATTTCAATCGGTATCTCGACTATATGCATAATCAAGTGCGTGAGCTCTGCACGAATTACGGAAAGATCGATCTGCTGTGGTTTGATTTCTCCTACGATGAATTCTGTGGAGAAGGCTGGCGCGCAAATGAATTGGTGAAAATGGTCCGATCTCTCCAGCCTGATATTCTGATTAACAGCCGTCTGGAAGCCAGCGGCGGGTCCTTAGGTAGTCTGTTAACAGATTCTCCCACAACCTGGTCCGGAGATTTTGCCAATCCTGAGCAGATTATTCCCCCTGCGCCATTAACAAGGCCGGATGGCATACCCATTTGTTGGGAGGCCTGCCAAACAATGAACAACAGCTTTGGCTATACAGACGCAGACAGAAACTTCAAGTCTGCAAAGACCTGCATTCATCAGTTGGTGAACTGCGTATCCAAGAACGGAAATTATCTGTTGAATGTCGGACCCGATGCACGCGGAAACATCCCTCCCCAGTCCAGAAAAATTCTGGAGGAGATCGGAGACTGGATGCACTTGAATTCGGAAAGCATTTATGGCTGCCATGCCAGCTCCACAAGTATTGACTCCTTTGGCTGCCGTATCACTGAAAAGGATCATGTTATTTACCTTCATGTAATGGAGCAGCCGGTAGGACCTCTTGCTCTGACCGGCATCCATAACAGCCAAATTAAAGCTGCAAGATTCCTTGGAACCGGTGCAGAAGCAGAAGTATTAACCAACGGATGGGCTGTGCAAAACTATCCCACCATCACCTTTATCAGTCTGGCAGGTCAATCTAATGAAACCATTGCCCTTCCGGACGAAAGAGATACTGTCATCAAGCTGATCCTAAACTAATTATCACGAAAGGAATCAGATATCATGAGCAAATCGAATCTAACCGGTAGAGTTACCATTCCCACCGACCTGGACGTGGTTCCCCAGACCCTGGAGATCATGAAGCGCTGGGGCGCCGATGCCATCCGTGACTGCGACGGCACCGATTTCCCCGCAGAACTGAAGGATCTGGACGCCAAAATCTACTCCACCTACTACACCACCCGGAAAGACAATGCCTGGGCCAAGGCCAATCCCGATGAAGTGCAGCAGTGCTACATCATGACCGGCTTCTATACCGCCTCTGAGGGTGCTCTGTCCATCCCCCTGATGAAGGGCATCTCTCCGGAACTGATGGAAGTCAACACCCGTGACGACATCAAGCGCTGGTGGGAGGTTATGGACAGAACCACCGGTCAGCCTCTGAGCACCGACGAATGGCGCTACGACAGCGAAACAGGCTGCGTGGTGATTGACAAGCCCCAGGCTTTCCACGAGTATACCGTGGCCTTCCTGGCTTACCTGATCTGGGACCCGGTGCACATGTACAACGCTGTGACCAACAACTGGCAGAACTTCGAGCACCAGATCACCTTTGACGTCCGCCAGCCCAAGACCCACAAGTTCACCATGGAGCGGCTGCGCAAGTTCATTGCCGACCATCCTTACGTCAATGTTATCCGCTATACCACCTTCTTCCATCAGTTCACCCTGATGTTTGACGAGCTGAAGCGGGAGAAGTATGTAGACTGGTACGGCTACTCCGCTTCCGTGTCTCCGTACATCCTGGAGCAGTTTGAGAAGGAAGTGGGCTACAAGTTCCGTCCCGAATTCATCGTGGACCAGGGCTACTACAACAACCAGTACCGGGTTCCCTCCAAGGAATTCAAGGACTTCCAGGCTTTCCAGCGCTGGGAAGTGGCCAAGCTGGCCAAGGAAATGGTGGACATCACCCACGAGCTGGGTCTGGAAGCCATGATGTTCCTGGGCGACCACTGGATCGGCATGGAGCCGTTCATGGAAGAGTGGAAGAGCATCGGCATGGATGCCGTGGTTGGCTCCGTGGGCAACGGCTCTACCCTGCGTCTGATCTCCGATATCCCCGGTGTCAAGTACACCGAAGGCCGGTTCCTGCCCTACTTCTTCCCGGATACCTTCCACGAAGGCGGCGATCCTGTAAAGGAAGCCAAGGAGAACTGGGTGACTGCCCGTCGGGCCATTCTGCGTAAGCCCATCGACCGGATCGGCTACGGCGGATACCTGAAGCTGGCCCTGCAGTTCCCCGAGTTTATCGACTACATCGAGTCCGTGTGCAACGAGTTCCGGGAGCTGTACGAGAACATCAAGGGCACCACTCCCTACTGCGTCAAGACTGTCGCTGTCCTGAACAGCTGGGGCAAAATGCGTGCATGGGGCTGCCACATGGTCCACCACGCCCTGTACCAGAAGCAGAACTATTCCTACGCAGGCATCATCGAGGCCCTGTCCGGCGCTCCCTTTGATGTGAAGTTTATCTCCTTCGACGATATCCGCAAGGATCCCAAGATCCTCGACGGCATCGACGTAATTATCAACGTTGGTGACGGTGATACCGCTCACACCGGCGGTGTTGAATGGGAAGATCCCACCATCAGCGCAGCCATCCGTGGCTTTGTCCATCGGGGCGGCGGCTTCATCGGCGTGGGCGAGCCCAGTGGCCATCAGTATCAGGGCCACTACTTCCAGCTCGCCTCGGTACTGGGCGTGGAAAAGGAAACGGGCTTCACTTTGGGCTATGGCAAGTTCAACCAGGAGGAGCATCCCGACCACTTCCTGCTGGAGGATGCCAGCGAGCCCGTCAACTTCGGTGAGGGCAAGAAGGGTGTGTA
>USHP01000010.1 GCA_900554625.1 uncultured Eubacteriales bacterium
GAACTGAGCTATAATTTAACCGCCGGACACAGCTTCCTGCCCGAGGACAAGCTGATGGCAGCCACAGGTCAGCTGCTGTCGGTGGAACCGGAGAGCGTGGGGCAGGGAATTGCACGGCTGCTGGAAGCAGACCGGCTGAAAAAGCAGCGCCTGGCAGGAATCTCGGTAATCTACCTGCCGAGACTCTACGAAGCGGAAAGTTACTGCGCCAGAAGCCTGGCGGAATTTGCCGCCCTTTCTTTCCCAGCACCCCATGGTCTGGAAAAGAAAATCCGGACGGCGGAGCAGGAAAGCGGCGTGGAATATTCTGACGAACAGCGTCAGGCCATCCGGGAAGCGGCAACCTCCGGGCTGCTGCTGATTACCGGCGGCCCAGGTACCGGTAAAACCACCATTCTCAATGGCATTTTGTCTTTGCTGGGACAGATGCAGCTGCGCTGCCTGCTGGCGGCCCCCACAGGACGGGCGGCCAAACGGCTGACGGAAGTGACCGGAGAAGAAGCTTCCACCATCCATCGCCTGCTGGAAGCGGGGATTGATCCGGGGACCGGAAAAATGTTCTTTGCCCGGGATGAGGATAACCCCTTGAAAGCTGATGCGGTGATTGTGGACGAAATGTCCATGGTGGATGTGGAGCTGCTGTATGCTCTTTTACAGGCGATTCCCCAGGGAAAACGGCTGATTCTGGTGGGAGACCCCGACCAGCTGCCCCCGGTGGGGCCGGGATTTCCCTTCAGCGATATGCTCCGCAGCGGTCAGCTGCCCACGGTGCGGCTGACGGAGATTTTCCGTCAGGCACAGAAAAGCCTGATCGTCATGAACGCCCACCGGGTCAACCGAGGAGAAATGCCGGATCTGAAAACCGTGAACAGCGATTTCTTTTTCCTGCGTCGGGGCAGTGAAGAAGGAGTTGCCCAACTGATCCGGGATCTGTGCAGTACCCGGCTTCCCAAGAATATGGGCATTCCACAGGAACAAATTCAGGTGCTCAGCCCCACCCGAAAAGGCGGCGTGGGCACCATGAATCTGAACCGGCTCCTTCAGGAGACCCTGAATCCCCCTGCGCCGGACAAAAAGGAGCGGCAGTTTGGAGAATTCCTCTTCCGGGAAGGAGATCGGGTGATGCAGATTCGCAACAACTACGATATCCTGTGGAAGAAAACCGACGGCAGCGCCGTGGGAGCGGGAATCTTCAACGGAGACGTTGGAATTATCCGGGAAATCAACCCTTCTGCCGAAACCATGACCATTGTCTTTGATGACCGGGAAGCGGAGTATGATTTTACCCAGCTCAATGAACTGGAACCGGCCTACGCCATGACGGTGCATAAGAGTCAGGGCAGCGAATACCGGGCGGTGATTCTCACGGCCTGGAACGGTTCGCCGTATCTGCTCACCCGCAGCATTCTCTACACCGCCATTACCCGGGCCAGGGAACTGCTGATTGTGGTTGGTAAGGAAGAGACGGTGGCGGCGATGACCCAGAACGCCACCAAAAACCGCCGCTACACCGGTCTGAAGCTTCGCTTGCAGGGAAAAGTGGAATGAAACTGTATCATACTCTAATGCAGCTGCTGTTTCCGCCAAAGTGTGTTTTGTGCGGTAACCTTTTGGGAAAAGAAGCGCTGGACCTGTGCAAAGATTGTCGTTTGGATGCTCCGGAGTACCCAAACCGGAAAAGTAAGCTTCAATTTCTTGACAGTTTCGCCGCTGTCTGGTACTATGAAGGAAACGTAAGAAGAAGTTTGCTGCGTTATAAATTTTATCATGCCCGCTCCTATGCCGATGCTTACGGCCGGCTGCTGGCCATGAAGATTCTCCGGCTGTATCCGGAGGGCTTCGATGTTCTGACCTGGATTCCGGTCAGTCCCCTGCGAAAACTGTGCCGGGGATACGACCAGGTGGAACTGCTGGCGAAAGCGGTGGGCAGGGAACTGGAAATGACTTCGGTTCCTGCACTGAAGAAAGTTCGTCATAACCGTCCCCAATCCGGAATTTCCGGAGCAGCCCAACGCCGGGCCAATGTGCTGGGCGCTTACCAGGTAACAGACCCCAGCTTGGTATCTGGAAAGCGGGTTTTGCTGCTGGATGATATCCTGACCACAGGAGCCACCGCCGGAGAGGTTGCCAGAGTTTTGCTGAGCGCCGGGGCCGGGGAAGTACATTGCGCCGCAGTTGCGGCGGCACGAAAGTAAAGGTGTCATTATGTCTCTGTTTTCTATGTTTTCCAATGACCTGGGTGTGGACCTGGGTACCTGTAATGTGTTGATTTACGCCGACGGCAAAGGCCTGGTGGTTCGGGAACCTTCCGTTGTGGCGGTGGACAAGAATACCGGCAAGATTCTGCAGGTAGGCGCCGCCGCCCGGAATATGCTGGGCCGTACCCCCGGCAACGTGGTGGCTATGCACCCGCTGAAGGACGGCATCGTGTCCGACCACGAAATGACCGTTCGTATGCTTCAGGAGATGTTCAAAACCGCTACCAAGGCTGGCCTGTTCACGCCCAAGCCCCGTGTGGTTGTGTCTGTCCCCTCCGGTGTGTCGGAAGTGGAAGAGCGCAGCGTCATCAACGCCGCCATCGAAGCCGGTGCCCGTCGTGTGTTCCTGATTGAAGAGCCTCTCGCTGCCGGATTGGGTGCGGGACTGGATATCCGAGGTGCCAGCGGTCACCTGGTGGTAGACGTGGGCGGCGGTACCACGGACATTGCGGTGCTGAGCATGAACGGCGTGGCAGTTTCCTCTTCTCTGAAAATTGCAGGCAACTACTTTGACGAAATGATTGCCCGGTATGTCCGCCGTCAGCACGGCATCATCATTGGACAGGTAACGGCGGAAAGCATTAAAATTCAGATCGGCCAGGTTTACCCCCGGGATGAAGAACGCAGCATGAACATCAAGGGCCGGGACTATAAGACCGGTATGCCCAAGAACGTAACCCTGACCTCCAACGAGATCTATGAGGTTCTGCGCCGTCCCGCCCGGCAGATTGCGGATGAAGTGCTGGCGGTGCTGGAGCAGACCAGCCCGGAGCTGGTGTCGGATATCTCCGAGAACGGCATTACCATCACCGGTGGCTGTGGTCAGCTGTGGGGCATGGATTTGCTGCTGATGGAGCGCACTGGCATTGCCTGTATCCTGGCAGACGACCCGGATGCCTGCACTGCTTACGGCGCCGGCAAGAGTCTGGCCTGGATTAACAACATGCAGGAAGGCCCCATCAACATTGCCAGAAAACGGGCAATGCGGGGATAAAAATGCAAAATACGGCTGGGAAGCGTAATATTGCTTCCCAGCCGTTTTGTTATACTTTTTTGCCGTGGCAGCAGCCGGACATGGAACAGCCGCTGCAGGAGCCGCAGCATCCGCCCTTTTTCCGATCCCGGCGCATGACAGCCACTGCGGCAAGCACAGCCAGAATCAGCACAGCCAGCACAACTGCATTGCCCCAGTTGGCCGAGATCCATTGTATCATAGGGATTTCCTTTCTTTTTATACGCCGATTTTCACAGGTACATCAGCATAACGGTTTTTCCGGACCACCAGGTATACCAGCCCTGCCAGGACAGCCGCAGCGACCAAGGTCAAAATGCCAAAGCTGGCTTCCCCGGTGAACAGTCCGCCGATCTGGTAGACAATCAGGGAGATGGCGTAAGCAAAGCCGCACATATAGCCGATGGTGGCCAGGGTCCACTTGCCGCTGTTCATTTCCCGGCGGATGGCGCCAATAGCAGCAAAGCAGGGAGCGCACAGCAGGTTGAAGATCATAAAGCTGTATGCCCGAACGGGGCCAAAGTCCGCAGCAATCATGGCCCAGATTTCGCTGCCCTCTTCACTGAGTTCTCCGGCATAGTGGTACAGGGTACCGAAGGTCATGACAACCTGTTCCTTGGCAATCAGACCGGTGAAGGTGGCCACGGTTGCCTTCCAGGCCATATCGCCCATCCAGCCCAGGGGATAGAACAGCCAGGCGATGGCCTTGCCCAGATCTGCCAGCAGGGAGGTGTTGTTGTCCGAAACCGCCTGAAATACGCCATTTTCAAAGCCGTAGCTTTGCAGGAACCACAGTACGATGGAGCTGAGCAGCACAATGGTCAGAGCCCGCTTGACGAAATCCCAGCCCCGCTCACCGGTGGAGCGCAGCACATTCCGGGCAGAGGGCAGGTGGTAGGTGGGCAGCTCCATAACGAAGGGAGCAGGCTTGCCAGCCAGCGCCTTGAATTTCTTCAGAATCACGCCGGAGATAACCACAGCGCCCACGCCAATGAAGAAGGCGGAGGTGGCAACCAGCGGAGAATTGCCGAATACCGCACCGGCGAACAGACCGATAATGGGCATTTTGGCGCCGCAGGGAATGAAACCGGTGGTCATTACGGTGATTTTCCGGTCCCGGTCCTGCTCAATGGTTCGGGAGGCCAGAATGCCGGGAACGCCGCAGCCGGTAGCCACCAACATGGGGATGATGGACTTGCCGGACAGGCCGAACTTGCGCAGAATCCGGTCCATAATGAAGGCCACCCGGGACATATAGCCCACATCTTCCAGGATGGACAGAAGGAACGACAGTACCAGAATCTGGGGAACAAATCCCAGAACCGAGCCAACACCCGCCAGAATGCCGTCCATCACCAGACCATACAGCCAGGGGCTGACATGCAGGCTGGTCAGCAGACCGCCCAGCAGGTCCGGAATCCACTGGCCGAACAGCACATCATTGGCCCAGTCGGTGCAGATGGTACCGATGGAGAAGGGGAAGCTGCCCATGGCGATGGCGTACATCAGAAACATCACCCCGGCAAAAAACGGCAATGCCAGAATCCGGTGGGTGACGATCCGGTCAATTTTATCCGACAAAGTCAGTGAATACTTGGGAGCCTTCTTCACAACAGCCCGGTCCATCACATTGCCGATATAGGTGTAGCGCTGATCGGCAATGATGGATTCGGCATCGTCGTCCATTTCTGCTTCGCAATCGGCAATGTGCTTTTCCAGATGGGCAATCAGATCATTGTCCAGCTTCAGTTCGTTACGCACCCGCTGATCCCGTTCAAAAAGCTTAATGGCGTACCAGCGCAGATAATTCTGAGGAACCTTCCCTTCAATGGATTCTTCGATATGGGCCAGGGCGTGTTCTACGCTGCCGTTGAAAACGTGGGGCATTTCTCCATGGGTGTGGTGTCTAGCCAGTTCCACTGCCTTTTCTGCAGCTTCCTGGCAGCCCAGACTTTTCAGTGCGCTGATTTCCAGACAGGTGCAGCCCAGAGCCTTGCTCAGCTTCTGCAGATCGATGGTATCTCCGTTTTTGCGAACCAGGTCGATCATATTCACGGCAACCACCACCGGGTGGCCCAGTTCAATCAGCTGGGTAGTCAGATAGAGATTTCGCTCAATGTTGGTGCCGTCTACGATGTTCAAAATGGCGTCGGGATGCTCGGTCACCAGATACCGGCGGGTAACCACCTCCTCCGGAGAATAGGGAGACAGAGAGTAAATTCCCGGCAGGTCCTGGATAATGACATCGTCATGGCCTTTCAGGGTTCCCTCTTTCTTCTCCACGGTGACTCCCGGCCAGTTTCCCACATACTGGTTGGAACCGGTCAGTATATTGAATAAGGTTGTCTTGCCGCAGTTGGGGTTGCCGGCAAGGGCAATTTTAATACCCATAGTTTTGTTCCCCTCCTATGTACTTAGCCAAGGCTAACTCCTGGCGATAGTTAAGCGATTTCAATCATTTCCGCATCCGCCTTGCGCAGGCTGAGCTCATATCCGCGTACATTGATTTCAATGGGATCTCCCAGGGGGGCTACTTTGCGCACAAAGATTTCCACCCGCTTTGTGATTCCCATATCCATGATTCGCCGCCGTACGGCACCTTCTCCGTGGAGTTTTACCACGGTAACGGTCTGACCGACTTTGGCATCTTTCAGTGTTTTCATTATGGTTGCCTCCTTACCATCGGCAGAATCAGTAAATTGTATATCAGGACTTAGTTAGCTTTAGCTAACTCCTATATGATAATACCGGATACAGAATTTGTCAAGAAAGGATTGGGCAAAAAACTGCCAAAGTTTTTTCGGAAGGGTGCGCTGTATCTGGACAGATTTGTACCCTGACGCAGATAAAAAAGAAAAGCCTTGGTTTCCAAGGCTTTTCAAAGCAATCGGATATCTTCTGCGGCGGAAACAGGATCTGCGCCGGTGGGATGAATGCTGCGTCAACCGGATTCAGTATCCATCGTTGTGAACCTGAATTTTTCCCGATTCTATCAGCTGGATAAATAGCGCAGCCAGCTCAGGGTCGAACTGGGTTCCTTGATTCCTGCGGATTTCCGCAATGGCATCTTCTACATCCATTGCTTCCTTGTAGCTGCGTTTTGAGGTCATGGCATCGAAAGAGTCCGCCAGACACAGACATCGGGCGCCAATGGGAATGGCATTTCCGGACAGACCCCGGGGATATCCGCCACCGTCCCAGCGTTCATGGTGGCCCAGAACGGAAGGAATGACGTAATCCAGGGAAGGCAGGTACTTAATCATGGAAATGGAAGCTTCCACATGCTGCTTCATAATCTCGTACTCTTCCCGGGTCAGCCGGTCTGTTTTGGACAAGATGGCTTCCGGCGTGCCGATTTTTCCAATGTCATGCAGCAAACCCGCCTGGCGGATGATCTCAATGTGCTCCGCATCCAGCCCCAGAGCTTCGGCAAGAATGGAGGCATACTGGGCCACATGGTTGGAATGGCTGAAGGTATAGTGGTCCTTGGCATCAATGGCGGCAGTCAGCGCATAAATGGTGGATGCGCAGCTTTCTGCCAAAGCCCGCTTGGTTTTGACATTGCGGGCCATTCTTTGGTTTTCGCTTTCCCGGGTATAGAGCACAATCTTGTTTTTTCCGTCACTTTTTGCGGAATATACCGCCATATTGGCATAGGTGAACAGCTCTTCCACACTGGCGGCATTGGACGGATAGGAACTGATTCCTGCGCTGAAAGTCAAAAACTTCTTGGTTCTGCCGTCGGCGGACATGATTTCCTTCGTCAGCCATTCTTTTGCGTTTTTCGCACACTCCAAAGCAGTAGCCGGAGGACAGAAGGGGAAGCTGATGACAAATTCCTTGCCGCCGTAGCGGGCGACGGTACCCCGGTTATTTACCAGATAGTTCAGCGCTTCTCCAAAACGCTTGAGAATCCTGTCTCCTTCCGCAGTACCGTAGAGTTCGTTGTACAGCCGGAAATCGTCCAGATTGATGATCATCAGTGTAATCTGGGCATGTTTGGAAAGGGCGAATTCTTTCGCAATGTTTTCCAGGAAATATCCCCGGTTATACAGATTGGTCAATGGGTCTTTATGGGCTTTGCGCTTCAGTTCTTCACACAGCGCCGCATTGTTCAGGGCAATGGAGAGAACCGCGGCAGTGGACTCCAGGAACGTCATGTTGCTGACGGAAATTCCCTTGCGCTTTTTGGCGGAAGCATCCTTCAGCGAGATCAACGTAACTGCTACGAGTTCGTGGTTGCTGATGACGGGCAGAATCACATTTACGTTCATCTCTTCCAGCCGCTTCTTCTCATTTCTCCACATGGCCCGGAAGTTCTTGGTCTTGGAGAAATTTTCATAGCTGATGGCCTGCATATGCTCTTTCAGCCAGGTAATCATGGGATGGTCGGCACCAAAGGCATCCCGATTGGCGATGGACATATCCGTGGCACTTTTCATGCAATAACTGCCGGTTTTGCGGTTCAGCAGGAAAATCCGGGCAGTCTGACCGGGGAAATTTTGCTGTAAAAAATCGCAGTACAGCGCCAGCAGTTCATCCAGCTGCAAAATCTTATTCACAGCAGTGCTGAATTCCCGGAGATTTTGTTCCTGAAGTTCGGTGCCTTTCAGCAGCAGATTTTCCATCAGACGATAAAACAGACGGTGAAGCACCAGTGTGGTTACGGTCAGCATTGCCGCCATTACGATGGTTTCATAGGGCTTATAGTCACCGAAATAGCGAAGGTAGAATCCGTGGAACTCGTCATACACATTCAAAAACAGCAGAACAGAAATGACCAGCGAAACCACATAAATCGGGGCGTTGTTGGTAAATCCCCGCAGTTGTACCACCCGGCGCTGATAAAGCATGTAGTACAGGCAAATGGCGTTGATGGTACACGAGAAGGTGTCCACCGGTATGGAGACCATCTGGGGGAGGGCGGCGGATACGGTGCCCACAAACATGACACCTACGCCAAAGAACATGGGCGTGAACTGCCGCATGGGAACATTGCCTGTGCGGCAATTTTTATACACCACATATCCGGCCAGTCCCAAGGTAAATACTGCCAGCAGAATCGGCGCAATGATCCAGGGAGACACGCCATACTCAAACCGCCATTCGGTACCGTCAAAGCGGATCTGCGGATCAATGATAAATACATTGCTCAGATTCAGAACAATAACCACAATCCAGCAGACCATCAAAATGCCTTTTGTAAAGGTGCCTTTGCAGTTGGTAAACCGGTAAACAAAGTTGTAGATACAGAAAGGAACCAGAAAAATGCCGGTAATGGAGACCATATACCAGAATTCCGGACTGGGGAACAGCTTCATCCGCAAAAACAGCGAGCCGATAGACCAAGCGGTAAACGACAGCAGCAGATGAATAAACGCAGAAATCAGCCGGTCTTTTTTGACGCTGACAACGGTAAACAGCAAGAAAACATTGCAGATCACCGATAATAGCGGGACGATGACAAAGAGGCGTTCATTCAGTGACACAGAATACGCCTCCTTCCAGCACGGACTCCTTCTGGATACGCAGGATTTCCAGAACGCTTTCCTTGGAAGTTCCTACCCGGGGAATCCGGCAGCCGTTTTCCTTTTCGTACTGTGCTACCACGCCGCTTTTCAGAATGGTGACCTTCAGAGGGTCCACATTCAGCAGACGCTTCAGATCGCTGTAATCTCCGTCGTAAGAGCGGAAATACAGCGCCAGATGATCCCGCAGAAGCTGACGGCTCAAAGCTGCGCTTTGGGTATCTTCCGGGTCCAGCTCCACATACAAATTCAAGAAGGAACGGCCGGTTTCGTCATATTCTTTGATGGCAAACCAGGTTTCGATGGGCAGCCGGGACAGGGCAATCACCCGCTCGATTTCCCGCTGGGTAATGCGGGTGAATCCGGCGATGTCTATCACAGTAGGAATCCGGTCTACATACTCGAATTGCGGCAGTTCAATTTTGTCCGATGCATTGCGAAGCCGCAGACAGCGGTACACATCGCCCACCCGGTAACGCAAAAATGCGCCGCCTTTCAGCACGGTAATGACCAGCTCATATTTCTGACCGGCCACCAACTCATCCATTAGATAGGTTTTGGGCGTATAACCAGGCTCGGACATTTCCTTATACAGTTCCATCTCCGGGATGAACTCATAGAAGCAGGCGTCGGGGAACAGAACCAGGCCGTCTTTGCTCCAGGTTTCCGTACCCATGCACGACGGCTCCGTGCCGCCGGCAATTTCCAGAGGACGGATGCCCCAAGCTTCTTCCAGCTCGTTTTTGTAAAGGGCGGTGTCGGTGCCCACGCAGACAAAGCCCTGCAGGCGGAACAAATCCTTGGGCTTGACGGAAACGCCGTCCCGCTTTTCCCGGTACCGGGCCGCCATCAGCCGCCAGAGCATCTTGGGATTCATGGACAGCAGATCTTTCAGCTGTACCTTTCCTCCGGACTTCTGAACCAGCGTGTCCAGACTCTTGGTTGCGCCGTAGAGCACGCTGCTCATACCGAAGAACAGATTCATATCATGCTTGATGGCCAGCTTATAGCCGTCTCTCATCTGCTGGCCAAAGGACATTTTCCGGGCTTCCCGCACCGAGGGCATGAACCGGAGATTGATTTCCGAACTGATCAGGTCCGGGAACATACCGGTGGCATAGGGCAGGGGAGCCAGACTGTACAGCACCCGCATGCCGGGACGGACACAGAAGTGGTTGCGTCCCCGGCTGGTTGCCAGAAGCATGGCGCCGAGAATGTTGGTTTTGTATGTTTCCAGCATGCTTTCGGTGTAGGGGGCACGCTTAGAGGGAAAGTCGCCGCCTTCCCAGGTGGTGTGCAGCCAGAGCACCGGCTTTTCCGGCAGCATCTCCTCTTTTTGCGGGAGCAGAACATCGGCGTAGTCTTCAAATTTTGTCAGGGGAACTTTGGCACGGAACTCTTCGACACTGGTGGGCACACCCTGTCGGAAAAAGCGTTTGCCCAATTCACAGTGGGACATCAGCTCAATCTGCTCCATCAAAAGCCGCTTCTGGATGTTCATGTACTCCGGCAGGGTCAGATCCAGAAAACCGCAGTATTCCTGCCATATTTCGTTTGCGGGGCATTTGCGCAGCTTTTCTTCAAACGTCATGCTGATTTGCCTTCCTTCTCTCTCTTCTATGCAAACAAGTCCTCAGCCGCCAAGGAACCGCCGGACGCTTCCGGGAGTAGGCAGCAGAAATGGGGTTTCCTTTTGATAGTGGGCGTAGTTTTCAATGCTCAGCGGGAAAATCATGTGGTCTTGCCAGTAAGCGTAGGCGGCATCTGCTGCAGTAAACAGCACAGTGGCGGTCAGCCAATGGATACCACCGCAGGCGCACCAAAGGAACAGATACACACCGCACAGCCACAAGACGCCGGGATGCCGGCACAAAGCATAGACTCCGGTGCATACCAGCGGGTATTTTTCTCCACTGCTTGCTGGAAGGCCGCTGCTTCCGTTGCTGTGCAGGACGAAAAAAACGGAGTGTACCAACAGCGCCAGCATCAGTACCACGCCGCACCAGCTCATGGCGCTGAGCAGGATGCTGCCGTTGTGGAATGGGCCACTAGCCAGCATACCAAGAGTTGCACCACTGAGCATCAGGCAGCCTGCGATGAACAGGCAGGCACCATTTTTAAACCCTTTTATCACACACAGCCAGTCCGACAGCGCCATCACCAGAAAGGATACCGTGCCGATAAACAAATACAATACCATCATCTTTCCGTGAAAGACAGTCCCAGGCATCCGGCTCCGGTATAGACACCGATTACGGCGCCAACCCAGCCGATGCGAATCTGCGCCTGGGGGTCCAGTTCCAGAATCCGCTGTTTGACCTGCTGAGCCAGGTCCTCTCGATCAGCGTGGAAAAGGAACACTTCGCCGCCGTACTGGGCTTTGCTTTGATACAGGGAGATGACCCGTTCCACAGCATTGACATACCCGCGCACAATGCCGATATCCCGAACCAGACCATCCCGGAATGTCAGGATCGGTTTGACTTTCAGCAAATCCGCAGCCAGCACCCGAATGGCGCCGACCCGTCCGCCTTGGCGGGCGTTTTCCAGGGATTCCATAACAAAATAGACACCGACTTTCGGACGCAGCTGATCCAGTCGGGCAACAATCTGCCCGGCGCTCAGCCCTTCTTTTGCCATCCGCCCGGCTTCTCTTGCCAGCACAGCCAGACCAAAGGAGACCTGCAAAGAGTCATAAACGGTGATGGGTGTGGTGAAGCCCTGATCCTTTAACAGCTCTCTGGCGCTGCATGCGGTGTTGTATGCACCGGACATTTTGCTGGTAGGGCTCAGACACAGAACCTCATCCCCCTCGCCAACTGTCTGAAATGCCTGCATGCACTGCTCCAGATTGGGGTGCGCCGTGGTAGGGAGCTGAGTGGAGGAAGCCAGTCTGCGATACAGGGTAGGGGCATCCACATCCAGGTTGTTCAGATACTGCTCTTCCGGAGAAAACACGATCACATCCGGAATCATGGTAACGCCATACTCCGCAGCCCACTGCGGAGTCAGATCGCAAATGGAGTTTGTAAAAACCTTTACCATGGAATTCACTCCTGTTTTATAAAATCAACTGCCCGGTCAGAGGAAACGTTCAGGCATCCTCAAACAGCCGGCAGCCGTTTTTGGAGGTGCGCTTGACCTGATACAGGGCTGTATCTGCCTGACGGAACGTATCCTGGAGGGAATCGCCGGGCTTTTTCCTGGCTATTCCGATGGAGATGTGGACGTCGATGGAAAAATCTCTGCCAACAAATTGCTGGACATTTTTTACCATGCGCTGGGCAACGGCTAATGCAGCATCATCCGAATCGATGCCGATACACAGCACAGCAAATTCATCGCCGCCAATCCGGCCCACAATGTCTTTCTCCCGAACGGCGCTGCGCAGAATCTGTCCCGTTCGCTTCAGCACCGTGACTCCTGTCAGATGCCCATAGGTATCATTGATTTGTTTGAAGTTGTCCAGATCCACTACCATCAAATAGCAGTTGTCGGGACTGATGGTATTCTGTGCCGAGTCAAAAAAAGCCCGGTGATTGTACAGGGAAGTGACCGGGTCCTGGTTTGCCAGCTGGGTTACCTGCTGAAACTGTTTCAGCAGTTCGTGAAGAGAACCGAATTTGCCCCCAAGGGACAGGCAAAGGTGCCCGGAGATCATTTTGAAATCGTCGCCGCACTGAAGAAATGTGGCGGCAAAGCTGCACTCCACATCGATCAGATGATTCGGACGCACAGAGGCAGAGGAAGTAGGATCATCTCCCAGAATATGCAGACTGCCAAACACTTGCCCAACCTGGTCCTGAAGGAAACGTTGGTGGTACTGCGCATCGGTGAAACGGAAGGATAGGTGCGCTTTTTCCTGCTTTTTGCGCAGCAATGCTTCCTCGATGGCGTCAATGCCCACGCACATCTGGGAATCGTCCAATCCGCAGAGGATGCAGTCTTGGTGAAAGTAATGGAAAATACCATGCAGCCCGTCAGTATCCGGCTGCAAAAAGAAAGCCTGGAATATTTCTTTGACACGCTCTGTCAGAGTATTGGCAGACATACAAATACCTCGCACTTTCTGCTCCTGCGACAGCCTGAGCGCCCGGTCATGCCGGGGGAGATGGGCTGACGTATCCGGTTTTCGGCATTATCAGAAAGCGTATTACACGGTTATCATCATATCAGTTTGCGAAAAAATTGTCAATGAAAACACTGGTGGATTTGTACAAGTTTGTAATCTTTTGGCGAAAAATGAAAGATAGTATACAAAAGAAAGATTTTGTGGTATAATAACGGCCGCTATTTTGATAAAAGGAGTATTTCCCCATGGTTCCCACAGCCGGAAAGTATTTGCAAAAGAAAGGTATATCGGCGAAACGCGTATCTGCCTGGCTGATTCCCGCTTCCTTTTTTCTGATTGAATTGTTTGCCTTTGTATTTCTGAAAACCACAGTGCAGGAGCAGGCCCAAAACTTGTCATCCCAGCTCTCTTCCGGAGAAGAGACTTCTGCCTTGTTTGCTTGGTGGCCGCTGGTGTTCGGCGGTGTTTGGACAATTTTGCTGACAGGACTGATTTCCGCTTTGCCGGGAAAACTTGCCAGAATTGCATACGGTATCAGCTATTTTCTGTTCCTGATTTATGCGTTCATCCAAACCGGATACTATCTTTTGTTTCAGGGAATGATCTGGATTTCCGATTTTCGATATGCTTCCGAAGGTGCGGATTACCTGGATGTTCTGCTGAGTTATCCGGTTTCCTGGTGGATCTGCCTGCCGGTGATGATCGGCATTGGCGTGTTCACCCTCTGGAACTTCCCCAAAATCCAAAAGTATTGGAAAAATCAGCTGCTGAGTGCGGGCATTGCCGTGATGGCGGCAGTGGGGGCATGGCTTCTGCCCCAGTTGGTGTTTCTCAGTGACAGCAGCATCCGTTATGCCGAATCGGACTATGGCCGTGCCCAGTCGGCGGAAGCGGCTTATGAAAACATGTTTGATGCCCATCGGCTGTATCAGGTCTGCGGTATCTACCAGACAGCGGTGAAAGATGTCTATACCAATTACCTGTATCCTATCACACCGGCCTATGCCCAGGCACAGCAGAAGGCGGAGAAAACCCTGGATGCCTTTTTTGATACCCAGGAAGAAGGTAAGGACAATGCCATGACCGGACTGCTCCAGGGGAAAAATGTGGTTCTGGTGCTGATGGAATCCATGGACGACTGGATGATCGGAGAGCATACCCCTACCATTGCGCGGCTGATGTCCGAAGGAATGAATTTTACCAAGTTCTATACACCGGGCTATGGCGGCATCCGGACGTTCAATACGGAATTCTGCATCAATACCGTCTCCTTCCTCAGCAGTTCCGGCGGATATGCCTTTGACTATGTGACCAATCACTTTGACCAGTCCTTGGCCAATATGCTGCGGGACCAAGGCTATTCTGCGAAAGTATACCATTATAATGACCCGTCGTTCTACTCCCGGGGTGTGTTCTCTCCGGCGATGGGATACGAAGAGTACATTTCGTATCAGGATTATGTAACCGAGCAGACGAAGGATCAGCTGTACGACGATCAGCTCCTGTTTGACAACCAGCAGCTGTCTGACAGCTTCTTCCGGGAAGGGCAGAAGCTCAATTTCATCATCACCCGCTCGGCTCACCTTAGTTATAAGTACAACGAGGTGCTGAGCTATTGGGGACTGAAAAAATACCCCCAATACCGGAACCTGACAGACAACGAAGAAACCAACTGTGCGTACTTAAAAGCAAAACTGGTAGACGACATGTTCGCAAGACTCCTGGAAGAACTGGAGAGCCATGGTGAACTTGAAAATACCGTGATCGTGGCGGTAACCGA
This sequence comes from uncultured Eubacteriales bacterium, assembly GCA_900554625.1. Taxonomy (GTDB): domain Bacteria; phylum Bacillota; class Clostridia; order Oscillospirales; family Oscillospiraceae; genus Faecousia. Next base: position 14,651 of record USHP01000010.1, read on the forward strand.
CCACTATACCTATGGCTATAAAAATGAATCGGCGCTTCTGGAGCTGTCCGGCGTCCAGCAAAAACTTCTGCTGGAGCGTACGCCTTGCTTCATCTGGACACTGGGAATGGAGCCCATGGAAGTGGACAAGGTGCTCAATACCTCGGATCTTCTGCCAACCCTTCTGAATTTGCTGGGCATTCACAGCGAGTATTCCTACATCGGCAGCGATGCCTTTGATGAGGACTATGAAGGATTTGTGCCCTTCGCCAACGGCAGCTGGATCTGCGGCGATACGGCCTACGATGCCAGTACAGGAAAGTATTTCTCCGTCAGCGGCGAAGAACTGACGGATACCCCTGAGTTCCGCAGGAGCGTGGCACAGAAAGTGCAGCAGTTTATCCTCGTGAACAACCTGATTCTGGAAACGGACTATTATCAGGAGAAGGAAGAAGAATTATCAGAATAAATGGAGCCGCCGGGAAATCCCGGCGGCTGGAGACTGTCTGAAAACCCCTGCAGGCTTTTCCGACAAACTTTGGCAGTCTGCTGCGCGCATAATTTGTCCCCCGTCGGGGAACAAATTCCACACTTGCAGCCTGAGAAGTGTTTTCTGCCAGGTACACGCCCCGGCAGAAAACGTTTTTGACTTTATTTGCTGCTCCGCAGCAAACTCTGCGAGGCTTTTTGACACACTGAAGCCGCTGGGATTTCCCGGCGGCTGTTTGTATTACATGGCGAACTGGCAGATGCAGAAGGCTGCGTAGATGCACAGCAGGGTAATACCCTGCCAGCGATGCAGCTTCTTGCTGGCCAAAGCGGGGAAGGTCAGCAGAACCATGACGGTCAGCATCACCGGAATGTCCATAACAAGGGAGGCGTTGCGTCCGAAGATCAGGTTGCCCACCGGAACCTCAAAGGGAGCCAGGGTTACCGAGATGCCGGAAACCAGCACCAGGTTAAACACATTGGCACCGATCACGTTGCCGATGCCCAGAGAAGCATGGCCTTTGCGCAGGGAAGTGATGGTGGTGACCAGCTCCGGCAGGCTGGTGCCCAGGGCCACAAAGGTCAGGGCAATTACCGTTTCCGGAACGCCCAGTTCTCTGGCAATGATGGTGCCGTGGTCCACCAGAAGATCAGCGCCCACTGCGATCAGAGCGGCACCCACAACCAGCCAGAACAGATCCTGCAGGAAGGTTCTGGTCTTGGTTTCTGTCTCTTCTTCCTCTAGCTGATCCGGGTTTTTCAGTCCCTGACGGACGGTGATAATCATGTAGACCACAAAAATCGTCAGCAAAATCAAGCCCAGAGGACGGGTGAACTCTCCCATAATGTATGCGGCCACGCAGTAAATGGCGGCGCTGAGGAAGAAGAAAATCACCGGCATCTTCATGGATTTGGTATTGACCGGGCCGGGGTTGACCGCAACGGAAATGGCGGCGATCAAAGCGGTGTTGCAGATGATGGAACCGATGGCGTTGCCGTAAGCCATAGCGCCCTGTCCCAGCATAGCGCCGGTGGCGGAAACCATAACCTCAGGCAGGGTAGTGCCGATGGAAACCACTGTGGCGCCGACAACGATGTCGGGCAGATGGAACCGACGGGCAATGCCGGTGGCTCCGTCAACGAACCAGTCGCCGCCTTTAATCAGCAGCACCAGTCCCACAGCAAACAACAGAACAGAAACAATCATGGGAGTACGCTCCTTCGTAAAATGTATTATGCCGGCACAATTGTGCCAAAACAGACAAAAGATTAGAAAAAACCTGTACAATTCCCAAGAGGAAATGACAGGCAGCAAGTCCCGGCAAAAAGCTTCGCCGGTTGGATAAGGGATTTGAAGATAAAATCTTTAACAAATCTTTACTAACGACCCAGATAATTTACCATGGCGCAGCCGGAAAGTCAAGACTTTTGACAAATTGTGGTAAGGCGGATTTCGGCTTTTTCTTCCGGCGGAAATCTGACTGCATTTCTCACGAAGACATGCTACCATATACTCCAAACGGTTCCTGATGAAAGCGGGAATACATCCATGGGAGGGATGCCGATGCGATCCATTTGGAAGGATATTCTGACTGCGCTGTTTATGGGCATGGTTTTGCCGGGGATGGTGCTCAACGTCGCGGTGATGGCTTTGGATGCTCCGGTTGAAACGCAGACACAAAACCAGCCGGTGCTGCAGGTGCCTCAGCGGCAAACGGTTTCGCTGCCGGTGCTGGTTCGCCATACAGACGGTACGGTGGAGCAGATGGACATGGACGATTACCTGACGGGAGTGGTGTTGGCAGAAATGCCGGCTTCCTTTGAAACGGAAGCACTGAAAGCCCAGTCCGTCGCGGCCAGAACCTACGCCTGCAAAGCCTACCAG
>USHP01000011.1 GCA_900554625.1 uncultured Eubacteriales bacterium
GGACAACCTTGATAACGCCCAGCTTGGAAGCGCCGGCGTTCTTCAGGATAACGTCGAACTCGGTCTTCTCTTCAACTTCAGCAGCAGCGGTAGCAGCGGGAGCGGCAACAGCAGCGGCAGCGGCGGAAACGCCGAAAACTTCTTCCAGGGTGTGAACCAGTTCGGACAGCTCCAGAACGGTCAGTTCCTTAACCTGCTCAACCAGAGCAGTGATCTTTTCACTAGCCATTTTTAAAATCCTCCTAAAAGTATGTGTTTGGTAAATGTTTGTGGTGTCACGAAAGCCAGATTAGGCTTCTGCGGCGGGAGCGGAGCCGTCCTTCTGCATCCGGATCTGATCCAGGACGAAGGCCAGGCTGGAGATGGGAGCCAGGAAGGTACCCAGGACAGAAGCAACCAGAGCATTCTTGCTGGGCAGTTCACCGAAGCCATTGAGCTGATCGGCGGACAGGACGGAACCTTCAACGATGCCACCCTTGATGGCGATCTTGCAGGCCTTGTTCTTCTTGGCGAACTCGCAGACGATACGAGCAGGGGCGATGGGGTCGCCGGTGGTGGAAGCCATAGCGGTAGTACCGTTCAGAACCTCAGAGAAATCGTAACCAGCATTCTTAGTTGCGAAATTGGTCAGGGTGTTCTTAACAACAGCGTACTCGACGCCGGCCTCACGGAACTGCTTACGCAGCTCGGTATCCTGAGCAACAGTGATACCCTTGTAATCAACAAAGACCACGGAAGTAGCTTCCTTGATTTTGCCGGTCAGGGACTCGACCACTGCCTTCTTGCTCTCAAGAACCTTAGCGTTGGGCATAATTTTCACCTCCGAAAATAAAAAGTGTCTTCCTGCCAGAAGACAGAAAGACACGCAAATCATTCCATTTGACGCACCTCGGCAGGAATTACGCTTTGCAGCACCTGCTGTCTTTGGCAACTCGTGTATGATATCAGATTATTATGAAATTGTCAAGAGGTATTTTGCGTTTTTTGAGAAAAATCGCCCCCAGGTTACTGGGGGCGACGCAGATTACAGATTTGCCGATGCTTCCGGTTCTCTCTTGGAATTTTCTACAACCTGGCACACGATATCAGCACACTGCTGGATGCCCAGAACACCTGTATCCAGACAAATGTCATAGTTCTGTGCCTGGCCCCAGGTACGGCCGGTGTAGTGCTGGTAATTGACCCGACGGCGCTTATCCTTCTCCTGCAGACGGGCCTCCGGGCTCTTGTCGGATTCACCGTAGCGGCGGACAATTCGGTCGGCACGGAAGGGGATATCCGCAAAGACGTACACATGCAGCGCGTCCTGACGATCCTTGAGTATGTAGTCGGCGTTGCGTCCTACAATGACACAGGGGCCTTTTTCCGCCAGCTGCAAAATCACGCTGCACTGGATGTTCCACAGAAAATCAGCAGTGGACAGTCCGTTCATCACACCGGGGACACCCTGGTGGGCGAAGGCGTAGGAGAACAGGCTGCTGCCGGGAGAGTGCTCACCATTTTCTTCCACAAACTTGGGAGCAAAGCCGGATTCCAGAGCGATCTGGTCAACCAACTCTTTATCATAGAAGGGAATTCCCAGCTTTTCCGCTACCAAATGGCCAACGGTACGACCACCGGAGCCAAATTCACGGCTGATGGTAATGATTTTCTTTTCCATAAAATGAGCCTCCTTTCGAGAACGCAGATGCTTCTCTTACCCATATTATAGACAAATTGCTTTCTGTTGTCAATAAAAGAGTAAGCTCGTTGGTAATTTTGCTCAATATGCCCTGCCGCCAGGGGAAACGGCGGCAGGGCAGGCTTATTGAATATGCTCTTCCGGGAAATTGTCTTGCACCAGAAATCCCATTTTCCCCGGGTCAGGAATTCCGGATACTTTCATGCTCCAGCTGTCAAACTGGGAACAAAGGCGCATTTCCGGATTCACCCGGAAGCAGTCAGGAAGCCGGTTTTCCAACATATCACCCCTATTTCAGCATGCCCGAAAAGCATCCGCATTACCCTAGCCTTTTGCTGGAATCCGGGGGAAAAAGGGAAAATGAGGAAAATTCTGTTACAGCAGGGGAATGCCTGCCTGCTCGCAGGCCGCTACCGTTTCGGCATCCCAGACGCTGGACTGTACTTCGCCGATGTGGGCACAGCCCATCATCAGCATGGCAAGCCGGGACTGTCCGATACCGCCGCCGATGGTCAGGGGCAGTTCGTTATTCAGCAGCATCTTATGGAAGGGAAGTTCCCGGCGGTTGTCACAGCCGGATTCCTGCAGCTGGCGATCCAGGGACTGGGCGTCTACACGGATGCCCATGGAGGAAATCTCCAACGCCCGGTCCAGAACTTCGTCCCAGAAGAAAATATCGCAGTTCAGATTCCAGTCGTCGTAGTCCGGCGCCCGTCCGTCGTGAGGCTTGCCGGAGCGAAGCTTTCTGCCGATTTGCATGATGCAGGCCGTCTTATGTTCTTTGACATAGGCCTTTTCCCGCTGGGAGCCGGTTTCCAGTTCCGGATACAGGTCTTCGAGCGCCTGGGAAGTGATAAAGGAAACCCCCCGGTTCAGCTCCACCCGAAGCTGGGGAAAACGGACATGCAGCCGGTCGTTGGTATCACAGATGGCCCGGACAATGGCCCGGACAATGAGCTTTAAGTATTCGGAGTTCCGGTTTTCCTGGGTAATGATTTTCTCCCAGTCCCACTGGTCAACGTAGATAGAGTGGACGTTGTCCAGTTCCTCATCCCGGCGAATTGCGTTCATATCGGTGTACAAGCCGTTGCCGATGGTGAAATTGTACCGCTTCAGGGCAAGACGCTTCCATTTTGCCAAGGAATGCACCACCTGGGCATCGGTACCCACAGCGGGAATATCAAAGGCTACCGGGCGTTCGTATCCGTTCAGGTTATCGTTCAAGCCGGAGTTCTCCGTGACAAACAGCGGGGCGGAGACACGCTTCAGGTTCAGTGCTTTGGAGAATTCTTCCTGAAAGGTGTCTTTGATGTAAGCGATGGCCCGCTGGGTATCGTAAGCATCCAGGATTGGTTTGTAACCTTGAGGAATATAGACTTTATTCATAGGAACGCAACCTTTCCAAATAAAATATAGGTTTTATTGTATTCCATTTTTTCGTAAAATCAAGTCCAATTTATGCATTTTCAAACAAAACAGCGTTCCAATCACCAGGAAAGGAACGCTGTATGGGAAAAAAGCCTGTTATGCTAGAACGCTTTTTACAAATTCTTTTACGGTATCGCGGTATTTCTGGGCATCTGCCAGGAAGCTCAGTCCGTGCTCGGCATTGGGGAAGGAGCAGTAGGTGACTTTGCTGGGATTGGCCTGGGCAATGCGCCTGCTCATGGTACAGGGGACAAATTTGTCTGCCTCACCGTGGAGAATCAGAATGGGAACTTTTGTATTTTTTGCGGATCGAACTGCATCGGTTTCCCGCAAATCGAACCCACCGAATAACTTTGCTCCCAGATAAACAAAGGGACGAACCAAGGCAACAGGCATCTGCCGTTTCCGGGCAACTTCCAGAATAATTTCCATGGGATTGGCGTAAGGGCAGTCTGCCACAATTCCTTTGACATTGGGCGGCAGTTCCAGATCAGAGGCCATCACCACAGCAGAAGCGCCCATGGAAACGCCGTACAGCAGAATTTGCGTCTCCGGACCAAATCGCTCCAGCGCATAATACACCCAGTTCAGCACGTCCTGCCGCTCCAGAATACCGAAGGCAATGGTTCTTCCTTCGCTTTTGCCGTGGGCCCGCTGATCGACCAACAGCAGATTGTGTCCCATGTCCAGGCTCAGCTGGGAGCCGCCGGAAAAATCCGTTAGACAGCTGCTGCGGTAACCATGAAAGCCAATATCCAAAGGAGCGCCGTCCTTTACATGATAGTATCGCCCGGAAAGTTTCAGACCATCGTGGGAAAAGATGGTTACCGTCTCACATTCCCGCTGCTGAAGCTGCTCCACAATCCGGGAAATTTCATCCCGGTAGGGGTCATATTGATGGGCGCTCAGGGAAGGAAGCTGATCCCGCCCGTTTTTTGGAGCATAAAATGCCAGGCGGTAAGCATAGTAAGCCCCGCCGAACACCACTGCCAAAACCAAACAAAGTAATACCAGAAACACCATATTACGATAGACTCCGAATATAAGCAAGCAATTCCGGGAAACTGCCGCTGTGATACCGGGAGATGTCCTGACCGCTGCGATTGATCAGGCAGTCCGTCAGAAGGAAAACATCCATGCCGATCTGGGAAGCAATCATATCTTCATCCACATCGTTTCCGACCATCAGACATTCTCCGGGGTTCAGATTCAGTTTGCCCAGAATTTCCCGATAGTAGTCCGGGTTGGGTTTGCAACGGGAAGAATTTTCGTATGTAGTAATCAGAGCAAAATCCTCCGGTTTCAGCCCTGCCCAGCCAGCCCGGCAGTGGGTTGCCACGGCAGGGAACAGCGGATTGGTGGCCAGAACGGTCCGATAGCCCAGCGCTTTGATTTCTGCAATGGTCTGGGCTGCCAGCGGGTTAAATCCGCATTGATCCTGCAAAAGGGGAAAATCCACTGCGTAAAATTCGTCGAAAGGGGATTTGTCGGCGACTTCTCCCAGCAGCTGCTCAAATACCTGCCAGAAAACCTGCTCGTTTGTATAATCCGAGTTGTTTTTGACCATTGCGGCAGTTCCGGCCCAGACTGCCTTTACCAGTGTGTCAGGATCATATCCCAAAGGAGCCATTTTCCGGGCCATGCTGGACAGATATGCCCGGACAAACTGCTCCTGATCCATGGGAAGCAGGGTGCCGTCCAGATCAAAAAGAATGGTAGTAATCATAATAACCTCCAGTTTCTCAGATACAAAACTACCCTCCTGCTGGCAGGAGGGCAGTTACCTTTGGAAAAAACGTTAATCCGCTGTGGCTTCCTGGCCCACAGCCATAATGTCATAGGGCGTGGTCTGGTAGACAAAGTAGTTCAGCCAGTTGCTGAACAGAAGATGGGCATGACCCCGCCAGCGAACCACCGGGGATTGGGTGTCATCGTCGTTGGGATAGTAATTGGCAGGAACATGAATGGGAAGTCCCTGGTTTTTATCCCGCAGGTACTCTTTCTCCAGGGTGTCGGCGTCATATTCTGCATGTCCTGTGACAAAAATCTGCCGCCCAGCCTTGTTCATCAGGGCATATACGCCTGCCTCTTTCGAGGAAGCCAGAATTTTGAGCCCGGGGATTTTCTCGATATCCGCCCGGTCAATGGTGGTGTGCCGGGAATGGGGAATCCAAAATTCATCGTCAAATCCACGCAGAAGAATCGCTCGCTTGTAGTCCGCATGATGGGGATACACGCCAAAAAGCTTTTCCGGCAGGGAATGCTTCTGGATGCCGTAGTGGTAGTAAAGTCCAGCCTGGGCACCCCAGCAAATGTGGAAGGTGGAGTGTACATGGGTTTTGCTCCACTCCATAATCTGGCACAGCTCTTCCCAGTAGTCCACTTCCTCGAAAGGCATCTGTTCCACCGGGGCACCGGTAATCACCATACCGTCAAATTTCCGGTCTTTCAGTTCGTCGAAGGTTTTGTAGAATGTCAGCAGGTGCTCCTGGGGCGTGTTTTTGGAGCGGTGGGAAGAAACCATCATCAGTTCCAGATGTACCTGCAGGGGGGTATTTCCCAACAGACGGCTCAGCTGGGTCTCGGTGACGATTTTGGTGGGCATCAGGTTCAGCAGCACAATTTCCAGGGGACGGATCTGCTGAGTTTCTGCCCGGGTCTGCTTCATGACGAAGATGTTTTCGTTTTGCAGGATGCCTGCGGCGGGGAGGTCGTTGGGTATTTGAATGGGCACGCTGGAACCTCCTGCTTACAGGTTATCCAGAGCCTGGGCAATATCCCCAATCAGATCCTGAACATTTTCCAGTCCGCAGCTCAGACGAATCAGATCAGCGCCCACACCGGCGGCTTCCAGTTCTGCGTCGGTCATCTGCCGGTGAGTAGAGGAAGCAGGGTGGAGGCAGCAGGTACGGGAGTCTGCCACATGGGTTTCGATGGAGCCCAGCTTCAGGTGCTTCATGAAGGTTTCGGCAGCTTTGCGTCCGCCGTGCAGACCAAAGGAAACCACGCCGCAGGAGCCGTTGGGCAGGTATTTCTGAGCCAGATCATAGTACTTGTCGCCCTTCAGGCCGCAGTACTTGACCCACTTTACCTTCTCGTGGCTGCTGAGGTATTCGGCAATGGCCTGGGCATTGGCGCAGTGCTGCTTCATCCGGAAGGGAAGACTCTCCAGACCCAGGTTCAGAATAAAAGCGCTCTGGGGAGACTGGATGCAGCCAAAGTCCCGCATCAGCTGGGCGGTGCACTTGGTAATATAAGCCCCTTCCAGTCCAAAGCGCTGGGTATAGGTGATGCCGTGGTAGCTTTCGTCGGGAGTGCACAGGCCGGGGAATTTCTCGGCGTGGGCAGTCCAGTCGAACTTGCCGCTGTCCACAATCACGCCGCCGATGGCAGATGCGTGACCGTCCATGTACTTGGTGGTAGAGTGGGTCACAATATCGGCACCCCACTCAATGGGACGGCAGTTGATGGGGGTAGCAAAAGTGTTGTCCACGATCAGCGGGACGCCATGGGCATGGGCAGCCCGGGCAAACTTTTCAATGTCCAGCACGGTCAGAGCCGGGTTGGCAATGGTTTCGCCAAAAACCGCCTTGGTATTGGGACGGAAAGCGGCATTCAGCTCTTCTTCCGTGCAGTCCGGGTCCAGGAAGGTGGTCTCCAAACCCATCTTCTTCATGGTCACAGCAAACAGATTGAAGCTGCCGCCGTAGATGGCGGAACTTGCCACAATGTGGTCTCCGCAGCCGGCAATGTTGAACACTGCCATAAAGTTGGCAGCCTGGCCGGAGCTGGTCAGCATAGCAGCGCTGCCGCCTTCCAGTGCACAGATTTTGGCAGCCACCGCGTCACAGGTGGGGTTTGACAGACGGGAGTAGAAGTAGCCGTCGGTTTCCAGATCGAACAGCTTGCCCATGTCCTCAGAAGTGTCATATTTGAAAGTTGTGCTCTGCACAATGGGAATTTGTCTGGGTTCTCCGTTGCCCGGCTTATAACCAGCCTGAATGCAAAGTGTCTCAGTCCGCAGTTTTTCCATGGGAAATCACCTCATATGATTGTTGAAATATCGGATACATTGTAATCCCTGCAAGGATATTTGTCAATGAAAATGGATAACGGGCCATCCTCCCGGCTTCTTATGCCGCTTGATTCAGCAAAAGCAGGGCAATTTCCGGCGGCACCCGGAACCGAACTGGGATTCGGGAAGTACCGATTCCGGAATTGACATACAGCTGGGTCTGGTCATTGAGAGAATACAGCCCATCGATATACCGCTCTCCCAGATGCGTGGTCATTGTCGGGAAAAACGGAATCTTTACCTGGCCGCCGTGACTGTGCCCGGATACAATCAAATCAAATCCCATCTGTGCGTACTGCTCTGCGGTATCCGGCTCGTGGGTCATTAGAATGGTATAGGTATTTTCCTCCTTGGGCAGCTGCTCTAAAATAGGGGCAATATCCGGCTGCCCCAGTAAGGCGTCATCCAGCCCTGCCAGAAAAACAGTGTCTGTATCGCTGACAGGAATGGATACGGAAGCGTTGGTCAGCAGCGTAAACCCGCTTTGCGCGAGGATACTTTCATATTTTCTTACCGCCCCGCCGCCGTAATCCCGATTGCCCCAAATGGCGAACTTACCATACTTTGCATCCATTTGCGACAAAAGGGAAATCAGTTCTTTGTCATCCCGATAGGATGCGTAATTTTCGTACAGATCCCCTGTGAACAGAAGAATATCCGGCTGCTGGTGGTTGACAGCCTGGACAACTTTTTCAAAATCCTCGGTGGTATAGTGGCGGCTGATCTGAATATCCGAAACCTGCACAATCCGGACTTCCTGGGAAAGGCTGCTTTCCAGGGAAAGGGTGTCGATTGTCAGACGAAAAGGTTCTATATAAAACGAATAAAATGCGATGCCGCAGGACAACAGAATCAGCAGCAAAGTGCAGAAGAGAGTAACATAAGAAATTTTGTGTTTTTTATGCATGGAATGATACTTCCTCCTTATGTTCCACAGTGTATCAATACAATATGACACAGATGTTACAAAGGAAAGAAATCCAGAAATGGAAAAAGCACAAAAAAGAACCCCGACCTCTGCAGAAGTCGGGTTTCTTGGCGGAGTGAGAGGGATTTGAACCCTCGCGTGGCTTTTGACCACCTACTCCCTTAGCAGGGGAGCCCCTTCGGCCTCTTGGGTATCACTCCGAATCAAAAAGAAGAATATCTGATTGCCAAAGTATTCTAGCATGTAGTGCAGTTTTTGTCAAGTATAAAATTTACCTGGATCGCAGAGCCTTTCTGATTGCGCAATTGCGGCAGAAAAACCGCCATCCCCGTGAAAACAGGGATGGCGGATATGCTTATTCTTCCCAGTTGTGCCAGATGTTCTGAACGTCGTCGTCCTCTTCCATGATGTCGATGAGTTTCTCCATCAGTTTGACCTGCTCCTCATTTTCCAGCTTCTGGTAGTTCTGAGGAACCATTTCGATCTGGGCAGAGACAAACTTGTAGTTCTTAGCAGCCATAGCGTCGGCTACAGCGTTGAAATCGTCGGGGGTGGTGTAGATGGTGAACACGTCATCCTCGGCTTCAAAATCGTCAGCGCCGCAGTCCATGGCATCCATCATGACCTGATCTTCTTCGTAATCGCCGTCTTCGTTGTCGATTACCAGAACACCCTTCTTGTCGAAGCTCCAGGACACACATCCGGAAGCGCCCAGGTTGCCGCCGAACTTATCGAAGTGATGCCGCATGGAACCGGCAGTCCGGTTGCGGTTGTCGGTCATGGTTTCCACGATCACAGCCACACCGCCGGGGCCGTAGCCTTCGTAGGTGATGGTTTCGTAGTTGTCGCCGCCGCCGGCACCGGAGGCCTTCTCCAGGCAGCGCTTGATGTTATCGTTGGGCATGTTGGCGGCTTTTGCCTTGGTGATGACGGTAGCCAGACGGGAGTTGTTGGCAGGGTCGGTGATGCCGCCGCCTTCTTTCACGGCGACGATCAGCTCTTTTGCGATTTTGGTGAAAGCAGCAGCACGCTTGGCGTCCTGTGCACCCTTGGTTTTCTGAATGTTATGCCATTTGGAATGTCCGGACATAGGTAACTTCTTCCCTTCGTTTTTGCTTCAAAAATATCCAACCTATTTTATCACTGTGCAAGACAAAAATCAACCGTTTTCAAAAGAATTTCATGCAGTCACGGTGGGTTTTGGAGATACTGACCGGAATTTCGGGGAAAGCAGCCTGCAATTTTTGGGCCAAAACTGCAACAACCGGGTTCTCCGTATAGAAATGTCCCGCATCAATCAGGGTCAGTCCCGCCTGCTGAGCGTCCCAGAATTGGTTGTATTTTACGTCAGCAGTGACAAAGGTGTCGCATCCGGCCTGGACGGCCTGAAGCCATTCACTTCCGCAGGCACCTCCGCCTACGGCAACCCGATGAACCGGTTTTCCCCCGTCGGCATACCGCAGTCCCGGACAGCCCAGGCGTTCTTTGACCCGGGACAAAAAGTCGTCCAAAGGCTGAGATGCAACGGTTCCTGTCCGCAGCAGACCGTAAGCCCGTCCGTTGGCATCCAGCCCCAGCGGATAGGGTACGGTAATGTCTTCCAGTCCCAAGGCCTGTGCCAATACATCGTTGACACCGCCGGGAGCCATATCCAGATTGGTGTGGGCGTTGATGGCGCTGATGCCATTTTTCAACAATGTGTGAAAGCACTGTCCTACAGACGATGCATCTGTGACGGATTTCAAAGGGGAGAAAATCAGCGGATGATGGGTTACGATTAGCTCTGCACCTAGCTGTGCCGCTTCCTGGCATACGGACGAAAAGGGGTCCAGTGCCACCAGAATCTTGGTAACCGGTGCGGCAGAACTGCCGCAAAGCAAACCTACATTGTCCCAATCTTCTGCCATATTTCGGGGAGCAAGAGTTTCCAGAAAAGTTACGATATCGTTTACACAAATCATTGCAAATCCTCCGTTTCTGAGCCGATACGGAACCATTCATCCATACTTTCGGGCAGCAGATTGTTGTGCGCAAGATAGAAATAGTTCCATATTTCCGCTGCATCATCGGCAGCTGCGTCCAGAGTGTGTACCTGGCCGAGGGCATCCGTGTATTCTCCCCAGTTGGTTATGACCGGATAGGAACGGCTTATGTTCAAAATATACTGGAAATAAGGGTTATTCTGAGCGCCGGCCAGTTGAACCAGCAGCGGGGCGATGGCGGCAACAGAGCGTTCTGCAAGATTCTCTGTCAGATCCAATTCATAATTGGCCCAGATCACCAAAGGAACAGCAGCTTGGGCGATTTGCGTCCGGTCCCCCAAAGATTTGGTAGTAATATTATCGACAAAAGAGGGGGAGTGGTCACCCAGCATACATACAATCACATTTCGGTCTACCCCGCGGAAATAGTCACACAGCTTGACAAATGCCTGGTCAGACAGGGAAATGCAGGAAAGAAATTCATTAAGCATACCTTCCATACTGGGGTCAGAATAATTCTGCACATGGATTCGGTCATATTCCGGAGGATTCATATCCCAGTCACCATGATTCTGGATGGTCAGACAGTAAGCGAAAATGGGGCTTTCCTGTGAGGCGGCCGTTTCGTACCAGCGGATCAGATTGCCGTACACACTTTCATCTGTTGTCCATGGGCGTTCGCCGTAGAATTCAGTAGCTGTATAATCCTCGGTAAAATGAATTTCATCAAAGCCCAAGGCCGTGTAACCGGTGGAACGGTGGTAATTGATACCGCTCATGCAATGCGTGGCGATGGTGTAATACCCTTGCCCCTTCAGCAGTAAAACGATGCTGGATGTATCCTCCATATTCAGAATGTTGAAAGGAGTGCTGCCTACCACTGTTTGCGGATTGCCAGTCAACAGTTCTGCTTCTGTAATGTTGGTTCCGCCGCCGACTTTTGCAACGGCATTGCCCAGGATGGCACCATCCAGACTGGAAATGCCGGACAGATAGTCTTTATCCGTCTCAAGATCCGTCACTACGGAAGGGTCAAAGAAGGTTTCATTCAAAATCAGGATAATATCCGCAGGTTCTTGTTTGGATTGCGGAACTTGGGGAATAGCAATTTGGGACAGAGCATCCAAGCTGTAACCGGTGGGTTCCAGAAGTTCGAACTCCATGGTTCCGGAAAAAAGGACCATTGGATATCCGTGGTATTGTACAGTGGTGGTTGGCTCCCAGGAGTTGCGAACTGTCCTCAGATAGGGGGTTGCATCGCCGTTGGCAAACAGAAAAACCGCTGAAAAAACACATGCGAAAGATACCCCGATGCGTACACACCGCTCCCGGCGATTGGGCAAAAAGTGCCGCTCACACAGATAATACTCTCCGACAGACAACAGGATGCAGCCCGCTAAAAATGCAATCTGGAGCAGCAGCCCGGGCAGAAGCTTGGGGGAGAGCAGATTGTAGGTGCCAATCACAGACAGGGCGGTTCGGGTATTGCCGATTTGTTCTATGGTCAAAATTGACCCGTGCAGAGCCAAGGTGTAATGTCCCGCAATCCCCAGAAGGGTTACAAGAACACTGAAGAGAATACCGCCGGTACAGACACGCTTCCAGGGAAGCGACACAAGTAAGTAACATCCACCCAAAAGGATTATGTTCCAGACCAAATATTGGGGAATGACCTCGCCCAGAACATCTTTGACGCCGCTGGCATATTGCAGTTGGAAAAAAGCAGCAAGACAGATGATTGCGGCATAAAGGCATTGAAGCAGCCCTTTTATAACCAAATTCCTGAAATTGTTTGCCTGCTTCGTAGGAATTCCTCCCTTGGTAATGGATTATGAAAGCTCCAGCATGGATTCCAGCTGTCCAATCAATTGAAGCTTTTGTTCGTAGACCGGCCCGCCGGAGGCAGACAGTCCCGCAACCGTTTCCCGGAGTCCGCCAAGGATTCGATTGGCATAGGGAATCAGCAATTCCGAACCGCTTTCCAACAGCGCAGGAGAGAGGTAGCATTGGGCCTCGTTCAGCTCAGAACCCGGCTGATACTCTACTTCCATAATAGGATAGATAAACTTACCATCTTGCGCCAAGGTTTCACGACAGATGCGGTATCCCTGATCGGTCAAGTAACGGCGCAGGGTGGGGGTTTTGCTCTGACACTGAAGGATCAGACGGTATTGCGGACTTTTCAGCCATGGGGCGGCACTGAGAATGGAAATCATGGTGTCAGCGCCCATACCCGCACAAACCATGGTGTCAAAATCTTTTGGGATATTTTGAACACCGTCAGACAAGCAAAACACGATGTTTTCCCGGACACCGTATTTTCCCGCATTGCGGCGGGCACTGTCCAAGGGGCCTTGATTGACGTCGGATGCAATGACAGACCGGGCAACTCTGCTCAGCAGAAGATGGATACCCAGATAGCCGTGGTCGCATCCCACGTCTGCTACCCGGTCACCGGGACGGACAAAGCCGCAGCAGGCCAAAAGACGGTTGGAAAGGGGGATTTTCATACAGGATACCTCCATAAAAAATGCCACCCCGGCAGGAAACCGGGATGGCATAGCCGGGCGCAATCAAGCGTTCTTTTCTGCCTCGGAAGCCTCATAAGCCTCCAGGAAGTGGTTCAGCTGGGCCAGGAAGGGCTCGCAGTCCACACCGTGAACCATGCAGGCTTCCTCAACAGTTTCGCCCCGGGAAGAGGGGCAGCCCAGGCAGTGCATACCAATGGCAAAGAACAGGGGGGCAGCGTGGGGTGCGATGTCCAGAATGTCCCCGATGATGGTGCTCTTCTCAATTTTAACAGCCATGATGATGACCTCCTATTTGTTTCTTGGGCTATTATAACCGCGCAGCAGGAAAAAAACAAGAGGAAATATTCTTTGCCGGGGAAAAAGTGCCGGTTTTGTCACTTGCGGTACTTCTGCTTTTTCAAGTTCCGGGTGGCGGGATTGTCGATGAGCTTGCCGGACTCGGTAAACCGGGAGCCATGGCAGGGACAGTCCCAGCTGTGTTCCTGGGGATTCCATTTCAGGGCGCAGCCCATGTGGGGACAGCGCTTTTTGGAGAAGGTCAGAAGATCCTTGGCAGCTTCCATGGCGTTTGCTCCCAATTGGGGATGAAGCATACTCCGGGAAGGGGAGAACAGGTCTGCGTAAGGACTTCCTTTCCCGCAAATCAGGTCAGTCAGTACCCGGGCCGCAACCATGGAACTGGTCATGCCCCATTTGTTAAAGCCTGTGGCAACGTACAATCCCGGGGT
Organism: uncultured Eubacteriales bacterium; assembly: GCA_900554625.1. Taxonomy (GTDB): domain Bacteria; phylum Bacillota; class Clostridia; order Oscillospirales; family Oscillospiraceae; genus Faecousia. The sequence continues at coordinate 13,354 of USHP01000011.1, forward strand.
TTTGGCGCTGTACTGTCCGATATAGGGAATGCCATCCAGGCTCATACAGTCCTGTGCCGCCCAGCGGTGGGTGATACCTGCCTGGGGATAATACTGCCGGGCAATCCGTTCCAGTTCCTGCCAGCCGCCTCCAGGTTTGCCTGTACGATGCCCGCCGCCGCCCAGAATCAGGGAATTGCCTTGGCTGCGGAAAGAAAGACCATCTTCCGCCTCGTCTTTGTACATTCCTGCAAAAGAAGGTGCATTTTCCAGAGAAAGGGCATAGGAGCGCTGCTGGTAGAGCTTCATAAAGTAACTGCCGTGGGTGTTGAGAAAGGGAAAATGGGTGGCAACGATGATGCTGTCGGCATAGATTGTGCCGTGATCGGTCACGGCCTTTTTCTTTTCCAGATGGCGCACCGGGGTGCTTTCGTAAACTGCCAGATCTTCTGTGATGGCGGACAGAAATTTCAGCGGGTGAAATTGGGCCTGGTCTGGAAAGCGCACAGCGCCGGAAACAGGGAAGGGAAGGGGAAGGTCCTGCACAAACTCTGCCGGATACCCCAATTGCTGCAAGGCGGTCAGTTCCGCCTCCAGATTTTCCTTCCCGGTCCGGGAATAGACGAAGCTGTCTTGATTTTCAAAATCACAGTCCATGTTCTGACACAAACTGCGGTATGTCTGCAAAGCTTCCTGATTGGCTTTCAGGTATAATCCGGCTCGCTCGCTGCCCAGGGTATCCAGCAGTTTGCGGTAAATCAGCGCATGCTGAGACGTAATCTTTGCCGTGGTATTTTTGGTCACTCCGCCGGCAAGCACATCCGCTTCTGCCACAATGCAGGAAACCCCTGCCTGATGAAGCTGATAGGCACAAAGCAGTCCTGCCATGCCGCCGCCGATGATTAGCACATCGGTGTGCACTTCTCCCCACAGTGGTGGAAAGTGGGGGAGCTTCCCGGTAGCACTCCAAATGGATTCCATAAGCAAACCTCCTTTTATTTCGTAGTATAGACATAAAAACGGAAGTTCTTTCACACCTGGCAGAAAAGCGGCAAAATTGCCTGTGGTTGACTTTACAGGGAAAATTGCGTATAATACCATTGAATTATTATGGATAACGATGGCAGGTAAGGAAAATGGCAACAAAAAAACAAGAACAATATGGCAATTCCAGCATCTCCATGCTCAAAGGAGAGGACCGGGTTCGTAAGCGCCCTGCGGTTATCTTCGGCTCTGATGATCTGGAAGGCTGCAAGCATGCGGTGTTTGAGATTCTCTCCAACGCCATCGACGAAGCCCGTGAGGGCCACGGCGATACCATTATCGTCACCCGCTACGAAGATTTGAGCGTGGAAGTGGAAGACTTCGGCCGGGGCTGCCCGGTGGATTATAACGAGAAAGAAAAACGGTACAACTGGGAACTGGTGTTCTGTGAAATGTACGCCGGCGGCAAGTACGGGGAAAATGGCGAAAATTACGAATATTCCCTGGGCCTGAACGGTTTGGGTTCCTGCGCGACCCAGTATGCATCCGAGTTTTTTGACGCAACCATCCGCCGGGATGGGTACCGGTATGATCTGCACTTTGAGAAGGGCCGCAACGTCGGCGGCTTGAAAAAGCAGCCTACCGACCGGAAGAAAACCGGCTCCTGCTTCCGTTGGAAACCGGATCGGGAAGTTTTCACCGATATCCGCATTCCCGTGGAGTACTACCGGGACGTGCTGCGCCGTCAGGCCGTGGTCAATAAAGGTATTACCTTCCGCTTCCGCAATCAGGTGGGTGGAAAGTTTGAAACCGAAGAATTCTGCTATGAAAACGGCATACGCCAGTATATTGAGGAATTGGTAGGGGACAACGCTTTCACCATGCCCGTCTACTGGGAAACGGAGCGCCGGGGCCGGGATGCGGAAAACCGTCCGGAAATGAAGCTGAAAATCACTGCGTCGTTCTGTTTCAGCAAACAGCTGAGCCATACGGAGTACTATCATAACTCCTCCTGGCTGGAATACGGCGGCAGCCCTGACCGGGCAGTGCGGCTGGGTTTTACCGCTGCTTTTGATAAATTCCTCCGGGATAACAACAAATACACCAAAAACGAAAGCAAAATCCTGTTCCAGGATATTCAGGACAGCCTGGTGTTGGTGACCAACTGCTTCTCCACCATCGGCTGCTTTGAAAACCAGACCAAAAAGTCTGTAAACTCCAAGTTTACCCAGGACGCCATGACGGCATTTTTCAAAGAGCAGCTGCAGGTCTGGTTTATTGAGAACGCCCAGGAAGCAGCCAAGGCCGCCGAGCAGATCCTGGTGAATAAGCGGGCTAGAGAGTCTGCGGAAAAAACCAAGTCCAGCGTCAAGAAAAAGCTGTCCGGCTCCATCGATATTGCCAACCGGGTGCAGAAGTTTGTGGACTGCCGCAGCCGGGACACCAGCCGCCGGGAGCTGTATATCGTGGAGGGTGACTCCGCACTGGGCAGCGTCAAGCAGAGCCGGGACGCAGAGTTCCAGGGCATCATGCCCGTCCGTGGAAAAATCCTGAACTGTCTGAAGGCGGATTACAGCAAAATCTTCGCTTCTCCCATCATTACCGATCTGATGAAGGTGTTGGGCTGCGGCGTGGAGGTCCAGGGGAAGAAAGCCAAGGAATTGAGCAGCTTCGACCTGGATAATCTGCGCTGGAGCAAGGTGGTCATCTGTACCGATGCGGACGTGGATGGTTTCCAGATTCGCACCCTGATTCTGACCATGCTCTATCGTCTGTGCCCGACGCTGATTCGGGACGGCTATGTCTTTATCGCGGAATCTCCGCTGTTTGAAATCACCTGCAAGGACAAGACCTGGTTTGCCTACAACGAGCAGGAAAAGGTGAAAATCCTGAAAGAGCTGGAGGGCAAAAAAGTCACCATCCAGCGCTCCAAAGGTTTGGGCGAGAACGAGCCGGAAATGATGTGGATGACCACCATGAATCCGGAAACCCGCCGGCTCATCAAAGTCATGCCGGAGGACGCCGAGCGTACCGCCCACTACTTTGATGTTCTCCTGGGGGACGGCCTGCAGGAAAGAAAGAACTTTATTGCGGAAAACGGAGCGAAATATCTGGAACTTGCCGATATTTCCTGATGTTTTTCGGATGCTTTGTAACAAGTTGTAAAGGAGCCAACTATGGCACGCAAGAAACAGGAACCGGAACAGAATAAACGAAAAATCAATACCGACGGCATTATGGGACTTCACGGCTCCACCACGGAACAGCCCATTTCCGAAACGCTGGAGCTGAACTACATGCCCTATGCCATGTCGGTTATTGTCTCCCGGGCCATTCCCGAGATTGACGGATTCAAGCCTTCCCATCGGAAGCTGCTGTATACCATGTACAAAATGGGCCTGCTCACCGGCGGCAGGACGAAATCCGCCAATATTGTGGGCCAGACCATGCGGCTCAACCCCCACGGCGACGCGGCCATTTACGACACCATGGTG
>USHP01000012.1 GCA_900554625.1 uncultured Eubacteriales bacterium
TATCATGGATTCGTTTGACAAAGGGACAGGTTGCATCCACAATTTCAACCTTGCGGTTGTTCAGACGCTCAAATACACTCCGTGAAACGCCGTGGGAGCGAATGATTACAGTATCTCCCGGTTGTGCTTGCTCTGGTGTATCGATAACGCGGATGCCCATTTTCTGAAATTTCTCTACAACATGGCGATTGTGAATAATGGGTCCCAGGGTAACCACTTGCTTACCGGATTTTGCTGCCTGCTCTACAAGGTCCACTGCCCTGCTGACGCCGAAACAGAATCCTGCGCTTTTGGCAACGCGGATACTCATTTGCCCACCTTCTTCTCCACAATCTCTTTAATGGCGGCAATTACGCCATCGATGTCCATATGAGAAGTGTCCAGTTTCACAGAATCTCGCGCAGGCTTTAAGGGCGCAATTTCACGATGGGTATCCTGATAATCCCGCTGCTGGATTTCCTGCAGAATCCGGTTGTAGTCTGCCTTTTGGCCCCGCTCCAGCAGTTCTTTTGTGCGGCGATTTGCCCGCACTTCTGCCGATGCCGTCAGGAAAATTTTGACCGTAGCTTTGGGCAGCACAACGGTGCCAATATCTCTGCCGTCCATAATCACATTGTGCTCCAATGCTACCTGACGCTGCATATCCAGGAGCATTTCCCGGACAATTGGCTGAGCAGACACCAAGCTGGCTTTTTGAGAAATCTCCTGCGTGCGGATATCTGCTGTAACATCCATCCCGTTCATAATCATGTGCTGAACGCCGTCGTCATCGTATTCGATGCCAACAGTCAGCTCGTCGATATAGCGACTGATGCCGTCAGCATCCTTAGGACTGATGCCCCACAAATCGAAAAAATAGGCAACGGTACGATAAATAGCACCGGTATCCACATAGTAATATCCCAGTTCTTTGGCAAGACGCCGGGCAATGGTGCTCTTCCCTGCTCCGGCAGGACCATCAATGGCAATGGAGATGTATTTCGCCATATTGCATCCTTCTTTCTGTGTACATTGTTATGATTCCTGTTTGTTCCGAAGCTTTGCCAGAATGGCTGCTTCTTTTTTGACAACTTCTTCTGGAGTAAGGCCAAGCTGCGTCCCGGTTTGTTCCGGTGTCAGCGGAATTCCACTCTCCAATCCGAAACGAAGTGTCAAAAGCTTTGTGTCCAAAGGATTCAGGCCGGAAAGCAGGTCCAAAATCCGTGCCCTGCTTTGGAACTGCGCGGTATCCTCAACAGCCTGACTTTCTGCTTCGGTTTCTTCGTCTGGATCTGGCTCTTTTTTAACCTGGGCAAGCAGACGCGCATCTTCCAGCATTTTACGGACAGACGCGGCTTCTTCTACTCCCATATGTAGCTCCAGTGCGATTTCCTCCAGGGTGGGATTTCTGCCAAACTCTTCCAGCAGGCGTTCATCTACAGCCCGGTAATCCTCCAAGGCTGTCCGCATTTTCTGACCGATTCCGTTGGCACGGGCTTGCAGCGTCACTGCTTTTGCCATATACAGGCGAATCCAGCGATCCCGATGATCTGCATAGTTTCCGCAACGGTAATTGCGGATCGCTTGCCATAAGCCTAAGCTGCCCTCCTGTATTAAATCCAACAGCAGAACGCCGTATCCTACATGCTCACAGGCTAACTCAACGACCCGGCTCAACCCCAATGCCGTCAGAGCCTCCATGGCAGCCTCGTCACCAGATGCACACCGCTGTGCAAGTGTATCCGTGTCAGCAAAAGCTGGCACCTGTGCTACTTCTTCCAAATACAAACGAAGCGGGTCACTCTCTTCCAATGCTGAGGGAGTAAGGCCGTTTTTGACCAATTCCATCTCCCGGCGCAAACGGACCGATGCCTCTCCGCTGCCGCCAACTCTGGGCAGGTCAGAAATATCCAGAATCATGCAGCCGGTTTCAATATCCTCTAAAGCATCGTCCAGGACCTGGTCATCTTCCTCTTCCAGCATGGCCAAAAGATGTGCTGCAGAAATCTTGTCGCCCATCTGTTTTGTAAGGCGGTATGCATCCCAGGGGCTTTCCTCAAAGGAAAATTCCAACTCATTCATTTAGAAAATCCTCCAATCCAAAGCTTGCACCGTTCTTTTGCAATTTTTCGATTGCCTGCCGTTCAATCTGCCGGACTCGTTCTTTGGAAATTCCCAGCATATTTCCGATTTCTTCCAAAGAATAGCAAGTTCCGTCTTCCATACCGAAGTGAAGCCGCAGAATTTTCTGCTGGCGCGCATTCAGCGTTGCCAGCAAACGGTTCAACGTCTTTTCCAATTCCTGGCGAACCAATTCTTGATAGGGCTGAGGAGATTGGGCATCCCGAACCAGATTCCCCAGAGTTCCATCATCCTCTTCTCCCACCGCAGAATCCAAAGAGCAGACATCGGGAGACAGTTGAATCAGTTCTTCCACTTTACTTTCGGGGATTCCGCTTTTTTTCGAAATCGCTGCGATAGTTGGCTCATCTCCGGTTTCCTGACGAAGTGCAGAACGTACAGATTCGATCTTGCGCATACGTTCTGCGGTGTGCAGAGGCACTCGAATGGTTCCGGCGTGGTTCAGAAGACATCGGGTAACGCCCTGTCGTATCCATTTGGTAGCGTAGGTTGAGAATCGATAGTCTAACGTGTAGTCAAATTTTCGGGCTGCTGCCAGCAGGCCAATGCTGCCTTCCTGAATTAGATCCAGCAAGGCAACTCCGCGTCCTGCATATTCCCGGGCAATGGATACCACCAGACGGAGATTGGAATTAACCATTTGCCGGATGGCATCCTCATCTCCTTCTGCGCAGCGGCGGGCCAGTTCCCGTTCCTGCTCCGCTGTAAGCCGTGGAAATTTTCGAATCTCGCTGAGAAATTGCCGCACATCATCCTCGCCGGCGCTCACCGGAACCTGTGCTTGCTCTTCTAAGTGCTCTGTCATTCTTTATATCCTTTACGTTTTTTCAAATTCTCCCGCATGGCCATAATGTCCTCGTCGGTTTTGGCTGCTTCTGCCTGATGTTCCTGACCGATGGTGCGCAGGCAATCTTCCAGTGCGTCCTCGCTCACAGGGCCATCCTGACGCTGTAAGATTCCCGCTACATGGGACACTTCTTCCTGGGTTAAATTGCTTAGGCCACTCAGAGACACGTCATAGCCGTTCTGATATCGTTCATTCAACTGCCCATAGACCTTACCCAACAGTTCAGAAGAAAACATATCCGGACGAAGGCTCTGTGTTTTACTAAGCAAAGCTGGCTCCCGCAGAATCAGCGCCAGCAGCATTTCTTCTGCCATTGCCGATTTCATATTGCTGTAGCGAATGCTGCGGCTTTTCGGCTGTAAGGAACGGGCCGGTGACAAATCCAGCTTCTCTTGCTGCTTCTTTTCCCGGGCAATACGGCGCTTTCGAGCACGGTCGATTTCCAACTTCATTGCGTCCGCGCTGATTCCTGCCAGTTCAGCTACGCGTCCGCCATAGACTTCCCGCTGGACAGCGCTGCCTAATGTACCAACCAATTCTGCTGATTCCTGTAGATACTTAACCTTCTGATCATCGTCCTGCAGGTTGTATTTTCTGGCAATGGCATTGAGCTGGTACTCTATCCGGTTAGAGGACTCTTCCAGCAGCAGCCTGAACCGGTCAGCTCCGAATTTTTTCAAAAATTCATCTGGGTCCTTGGCATCGCGCATTTGCAGGACCTTAACTTGCAAGCCTGCTTTTTCCAAGATAGGAATTGCGCGCTGGCTGGCATTTTGCCCGGCTGCATCTCCGTCGTAAATCAGCACAACCTGGTCGGTATACCGGGAGAGCAAACTGGCACCATCTTCTGTCAATGCGGTTCCCAAGGATGCTACTGCACAGTCAAAGCCATACTGGTGCAGTGTGATTGCATCCATATACCCTTCCACCAGAATCAGGTAACCAAGTTTGCTTTTCTTGGCGAGATTCAAAGCAAACAGATTCTTTCGTTTGTTAAATATCAATGTTTCGGGAGAATTCAGATATTTTGCGGCAGATTTATCTTTGTCGCTCATAATTCGTCCGCCAAATCCGATCACATTCCCTCGAACGTCAATAATCGGAAACATCAGCCTATCCCGGAACCGGTCAAAAAGGTTTCCATTTTTCCGGGATATGGTGACCAAACCGGAATCCCGAAGTTCCTGATCGGTATACCCTTTTCTGCGCAGCGTATCCACCAGAGCAGTCCAGCTTTCCGGTGCATAACCGATTCCAAATCGGGTCAGTGTTGCTTTGCTCATTCCCCGATTCAAGGCATATTGCAACGCGGAAGCTCCTATAGGCGCATACAATTGTGCGTGAAAGAAGCGAGCAGCTTCTTTATGCAGTGCCCACAACCGTTCTTGCTGGCGATAGCGGCTCTGATACTGCTCATCCTCCGGTACTTCCATACCTGCACGCTTGGCAAGGGCACGGACGGCATCTGGATAACTTAGCCCTTCAATTTCCATCTGAAAATTGATAACGCCGCCGCCTTTATGACAACCGAAACAGTAATAGATACCCTTATCCGGAGACACGGAAAAAGAAGCTGTTTTTTCTCCGTGAAAAGGACACAAACCAAACAGATTGGAGCCGGAACGTTTCAGTTGTACATATTGACCGACCACATCTTCAATGGGATTTCGGGCGGTCAATTCATCCAAAAAAGCAGGTGGAAATGCCATAGGTATCTTCTCTTTTCTTACTGAAAATCACGCTGACCAGCAATGCATGTCTTATTCGGCTGCATTATAGCATATTATCCCCGGACATTCCAGCCCGTGGGGATAAAAATCTCCTTGTACTTGTCCACGGCATAGTTATCTGTCATACCGGCAATGTAATCGCATACAGTCCGCTCCATGCCATCAAAACTCAGCTGAGGCTGAAAATCTGCCGGCAAAGCTTCCGGGTGGGAAATGTAATACTCAAAAAGGCGCCCCAGCATTGCTTTGGCTTTGCTTTCTTCCCCCTTGGCTATAGGGTTGCGGTACACCCGTTCAAACATAAACGACCGCAGATCTTTCAGTGCTTTGTCCACCGGAGCGGATAGACAAATATACCCGGCTTCCCGTGAGGTCCGAATTAAATCCGTGACCAAGGAATTGATGCGCTGGCTATGGGTATTTCCCAGGACATCCGAGATTGCCCGGGGAATATCTTCGTTCGTCAGAATATTGGCTCGGATAGCATCGTCAATATCATGGTTGACATAGGCAATCTGGTCGGAACGTCGTACAACCTGCCCCTCCAGACTTTCCGGCCAACTGGCACCGGTATGCTTCAAAATGCCCATGCGTACCTCATGGGTAAGATTCAGGCCCTGACCATCCTTCTCCAGATAGTCCACTACCCGTAAGCTTTGCTCATTGTGGCGAAATGGCTTTCCTAAACAATCGGTAAGGGCTGCTTCACCGGCATGCCCGAAAGGGGTATGCCCCAAATCATGCCCCATGGCAATGGCTTCAGCCAAATCCTCATTCAGCCCCAATGCCCGGGTCATGGTACCGGCAATCCGGGAAACTTCCAGGGTATGGGTCATGCGGGTGCGATAGTGATCCCCTTCCGGCTGCAAAAACACCTGGGTTTTGTGCATCAGACGGCGAAATGCTTTACTATGTACAATGCGGTCGATGTCACGCTGGTAGCAGGTCCGCACGTCTTCTATGCGGGGCTCTTCATAGCGGGGGCGCCCCTGACTTCTGTCTGCAAAACAGGCCAGTGGATTCAGTCTCTTGTGTTCCTGACGCTCGATTTCTTCCCGCACTGTCATTCTGACTCCCCCTTATGCATCCACCGGAAATGCCCGGTACTCCTTCCCGATCTCCATACCTTCTACGTTACCGCTGGTCAAATCTGTCAGACGCTCAAGAAAAGGTTCGGCCTGCTGTTCCGGAAAAAGCAGCTCTAGTTCCACTTCCGAACCGAAATCCGTCTGTCGAATGATGCCGCCAAAAGCCGCGACTTCCAGCTTGACCCGTTCATAAAAGGGATACGGGCATGGTACATAAAGAACCGTCCACACCCGCTTCATGGATTTTCCTGCGGCATCGACACCGATTTTGGCACCCTTTGTGTAAGCTCGTACCAGTCCGCCGGCACCCAGGAGAATCCCGCCGAAATACCGCGTTACTACGCACACCACGTTGAACAGGCCTTCCCGCTGCAGGACTTGAAGAATCGGCATTCCGGCGGTCCCGCCGGGTTCTCCGTCATCCGAAAAACGGACAGCACCGTCGCGAATAATATATGCCCAGCAGTTATGGGTAGCGTCGTAGTGCTGTTTTTTCATCTGCTGGATTCTGTCCAAAGCATCCGCCTCGGTTTCCACGGGCCAAACCCGTCCGATAAAGCGAGATTTTTTTTCTACAAACTCCGCTTCTCCAAATTGGGTAGGAATCAAGTATTCCTCCAAAACCTCAGCACTCCTTCACAACGTACTCCCGCAGGCGGCCGAAAAGAATTTCATCGAGAATGGTATCCACAACAATTCCCTCAGCGGTATATTCCACGCTTTTCACCTGGGCATTGTCATGCAGCGTTTCTACCATGCCGCCCATGGAATAAGGCAGACACACCTGCACATGGTGACGGCGACGATCCAATGCAGTTTCGATAGCACGGAGCAGATCATCCATGTGGAGGCCCCGTTTGGCCGATATGGCAACGATATCGGAACCGACGGGGATGTCTTCTGAATACACCAGATCCGCTTTGTTATAGCAGCGAAGTACCGGTGTTTCCGGCTTTGCCAGTTTGGCAATCAGCTTATCCACGACCGCTATGTGAGCTTCCAGATAGGGATCAGAAGCGTCGATCACATGCAGCAGCAAGTCTGCGTACTCCAGTTCTTCCAGGGTGGCATGGAAGGCATTGACCAGGTGATGGGGCAGCTTGGCAATGAAACCAACGGTATCCGACAGAATCACATCCAAATTGTCCGACACGTGCAGCAGCCTGGAAGTAGTATCCAAAGTATCAAACAGTCGGTTGTTTGCTGGAATACCCGCACCGGTCAGCTGGTTGAGCAGCGTGGATTTTCCGGCATTCGTGTAGCCAACAATGGCAACCACCGGAACGGAATTTTTCATACGCCGCTCCCGTTGAATGCTGCGCACCTTCCGCACCTGCTCCAGTTCCTCTTCCAGACGATTGATCCGTTCCCGGATGTGACGCCGATCCGTTTCCAGCTTTGTTTCACCAGGTCCCCGGGTGCCGATGCCGCCGCCCTGGCGGCTCAGGCTGGCACCCATACCGGATAGGCGCGGAAGCAAATATTTATACTGGGCCAGCTCTACCTGAAGCCTGCCTTCCTTGGTTTTGGCACGCTGGGCAAAAATATCCAGAATCAAGGCGCTGCGATCCAAAACTGTAACGCCGATAATTTCCTCCAAGGCTCGAATGTTGCCGGGAGAGAGTTCGTTGTCAAAAACTACCATGGTGGAAGCTGTAGCTTCTACCAGCATTTTCACTTCCAAGGCTTTTCCTTCGCCAATAAAGCTGTGCGAATCCGGAGTATGCCGATTCTGCAGCACCTTTCCTGTGCAGAAGCCTCCTGCCGTTTCCAGCAGCGCTTCCAATTCCTTTAAGGTAGCTTCTGTTGCGGTCTGATCCTCGGGGAAACAGTCCGCATTCAGCCCTACCAACACAGCTCGCTCCTGTACGGATTGTTCAAAATTGGATTCCATAGTACCTCCGTGACACATCCCAATAGGGACAGCAAATCTGTTTTTCCTAGTATACCATACATTACTTGGCAGACACAACTGCTTTCCCATGGAAAATTTGTAAATAAATAAAAAAATCCGCACCACGTTTCCGTAGTGCGGATTGCAGATGTCTTACTTCAGGCCAAAACGCTTGTTGAAACGATCAACGCGTCCACCGGTGTCAACCAGCTTCTGCTTGCCGGTATAGAAAGGGTGGCACTTGGAGCAGATCTCAACACGAATGTCCTTCTTGGTAGAACCAGTGGTAAAGACATTGCCGCATGCACAGCGAATGGTGGTCTGTTCGTACTTGGGATGGATACCTTCCTTCATCTTCGTTCACCTCTTTCTTATCAGTTAAAGGGCATAACTGCCCTAAGCAATCTTTAATCGCCCGGATATAATATCACATTGTGTCAAAGATTGCAAGTGTTTTTTTACTTTTTTTCAAAAAACAGAATCAGCCGGAAAATAAAATCACAAAATTACCAAAAAGGCTATTTACAGTAATTCTGAGGGAATTTTTCGGTCACGAAAGTAGTATTCTCGATCGTGTTGGCCGATGCTGCGCATCACTCGGCAGGGATTTCCAACTGCGATGACATTTGCAGGAATATCCCTGGTGACAATACTGCCAGCTCCGATAACGGTATTATCGCCGATGCTGACACCAGGTAAGACAATTACACCAGCGCCCAGCCAACAGTTTTTGCCAATGTGTACCGGCATGTTAAACTGCAAGCCTTGCTGTCTGAGCTGCGGCAAAATGGGATGCCCCGCCGTGGCAATGGTTACATTCGGACCAATCATGGCATAGTCATCAATGTAAATGTGCGTATCATCTACAAGCGTCAGGTTAAAATTGGCATAAACGCCCTTGCCCAAGTGCACATGTCGTCCACCAAAATTAGAGAAAAATGGGGATTCAATATAGCACCCATCCCCTGCTTCAGCCAGCATTTCTTTCAGTTTCTGCTCCCGTTTTTCCAACTGTACATGGGGAATATCGTTGTACTGTTTCAGACTGTCCAGAAAGATCAGCTGTTCTTTGAGAATATCGGGGTCCATCGGCAGATAAATCTCACCGCTGTGCTGCTTCTCTTTAATATTCATAGTGCCACATCAAAAAGCCCAGTTGCCATTGCGGAAGATGGGAACAACTTTACCATCGGCGCAGGTTGCGTCGATGTTCATGCTGTCGCATCCAATCATAAAATCCTCGTGGATCATGGAATCATTCAAGCCCATTTCCCGGCACTGCTCCAAGGTCTTGTCCTGGTAATCCTGGATGGTGTCAGCGTAACCCATGCCCAGAGCCAGATGGCAGGCGGCATTTTCATCAAACAAAGTGTTGTAGAACAAAATCCCGCTTTCACAAATCGGGCTCTTTTGCGGTACCAGTGCACATTCTCCCAAGTAAGCAGCGCCTTCATCCATAGAGATCATTGCATTGAGCAGTTCCTCCCCCGCTTCTGCATTGGCCTCAACGGCTTTCCCGTTCTCAAAGCGGATAAAGAAATTCTCAATCAACTGGCCACGGTAAGAAAGAGGCTTTGTGGAGTAGACGATGCCTTCTGCCATGCCTTTCTTGGGAGAGATAAAGCATTCTTCAGTGGGAATGTTTGCATTGAACGCAATCCCCTGAAGGCTGGTATCTCTGCCGCCCCGCCAGCAGCCCTCGTCCATCATCCCCACCGTCAGGTCGGTGCCATTTTCAGCGGTGTAATGCAAAGAGCGGATGTTCAGGCTGTTCAGATAGTCGCAGCGCCTTGCCAGATCTGCATTGTGTTCTTCCCATGCTTTTACCGGGTCATCTGTGACACGAGCGGTATCCAGGATGGCTTCCCAAAGCTTCTCTACCGCAAGGCTTGTGCGCATTCCAGGAAACACCTTCTTTGCCCAGGCTTCGCCGGGCACTGCGGCAATACACCACTGATCCCGGTTTTCCCGACGGTCCCGATAGGGCTTCAGAATGGGATAGGACATCTGTCTGGCCTTGGTAACCTTCTCCATATTGATGCCCTTGAGCCCATCGGGATCAGAGGATTCCAAGTGAATCCTAGCGGGCAGTACCTGACAGAAATGCTCTTGACGGGCTTCCTGCCAAGGCTCAACGGTTCCCAGGGTTTTGACAGACTGGTAACGGACATGAAGCTTCTGCAAAGGCTGATAGTTCCACTCAACAACGACCTTTTTTGCCTTTGCCTTATATGCTTCTTCTACCACCATTTTTACAAATTCCGGCTGATCCAGATCGGCATAAATCATGACTTCCTGGTCTTTCTGTACATTCACGCCGCATCGGACAATGAGACGGGCATATTCTCTGAGACGAGTTTTTTTCATAATAAGCGCTCCTTTGCTGTAACTTTTGCTATCCTACCAGATTTTACCCAAAAGGTCAATCTTTCTTGCAATCAATTGACAAATCGTTTATAATTACAAAATCTATTTTCAGATTTGAGGGCTGGCTTATGCTGACAAAAGAACAATTTCATCAAAAGATTGCAGATGGTCTGCACATCCTGGACGGTGCCACAGGCTCGAACCTGCGCAATGCCGGGATGCCAAAGGGCTGCTGTGCCGAACAATGGATTTTAGAAAATCCGGAGCCGCTGGTATCTCTGCAGCGAGCTTATGCACAATCTGGAAGCCAGATTATCTATGCGCCCACTTTTCAGGCCCAACCCATCGCGTTGAAAACTGTAGGCCTGGAAAAGCAAACAGAAAAAATCAATGCAGCTTTGGTTGCGCTTAGCCGGTCCGCGGCACCGGGATGCCTGATTGCAGGAGACCTAACAACCCTGGCAACGTTTTGTGATAGTTGGGATCCGGATAGTTTTGAATTGCTGGTGGAAAATTACCGCTGCCAAATTCGCGGTCTGATCGATGGCGGTTGCGATCTTTTGGTAGGAGAAACGCTTTTGTATCCCCAAGAGGCGGAGGCAATCCTTACTGCTGCAGAATTGGAAGGCGCAGGAGCGGTGATGTACAGCTTTACGATGCAAAGTGATGGGGCGCTTTTATCCGGTACCGATGCCGTTCCCGTTTTGCAGGAGTTGGAGCAGGCCGGTGCTGCAGCAGTAGGATTTAACTGCGTAGCAGCGGATGTACTGACACCATCTCTGGTCAGCCGGCTTCGTCGGTATGTAAAAGGGCCGCTGATCTGTAAACCAAATGCGGGCATTCCTGTAATTGACGATAATGGAATCGCAGTCTACTCACAATCACCTGAGGAGTTTGCTGGGATTATGGCGCAGTGTGCTGCTAACGGAGCGAATCTTTTAGGAGGCTGCTGCGGCACGGAGCCAAAGCATATTCATGCCCTGGCTTCAATCAAATAGCCGAAAATCGCTGCACTTAATCTTCAAGTGCTGACCGGAATTTGGTGGAAAAGAACCAGCATTTTTTCCTTTCGCTATTGCCTATTTCGGCGAATTTTGTTATAATATGGCACATGAAAACTAGAATTCATCTTTATGTCAGCCGCAAAAACGCGCTGACCTGGCTGATGGCCTTTTGCATGGTGGCGTCGGCAGTGACCCGCATTGCGTTTCCCGGTTTGAAAGGGTCCGGTGATTCGCTTTATGTGTGGAGTCAAATCATTCTGCCTATTGTGACCCCCGTGCTGTATGCTGCCATCGTCCTCACGAACGGTGATGAACTGTTCTACAAGACCGCTATTCCCGTCTGGATGATGATTCTGTATGCCAGTATTTGGATCAACCAGAATGTGGCAAGTCGAATGATGGTATTTTTGTTCTGGATTGCCCTGGTGTTCTTCGGTTGTATCTATACGGATATCACCTCCGGCCACAGAGGGGGCGCTGCTTTTTTGCTGTTCCCTCTATTCCTGCTCCCTTTGGGTTTCTTGCTCTACTTTCACCGTGTTGGATTGGTCGGCAGAGATATGGAAGTAATCCATCGCTGCCTGCCGGATGCTTTGATGCTGTTTGGGCTTTTGTTGCTGTCTTTTGCAGTTCGTCTGCATCCGCTTGGAGAGTACCATCCAACCTGGGGAGATCGTTCAGACGGCCGCCGGATTCGGTCTTTGCCGCCTATGAGCCAGGTATCCCCTTATATCATGGTTACGCGAAACACCTCGGCAAACTACTACGAAGACTCTCTGGAAATCAGTCATGTAGATCGCTATATTCGCCAGAAGCGCCGGGAGGGTCTGACCAACTTCGGAATTCTGCATGTTCTGCTTGCCAGCTATGTTCGGGCTTTGTGCAAGTACCCTGCGCTGAATCGCTTTATTTCTGGACAGAGAATCTATTCCAGAGGGGACGATATTCAATACTGCATGGTTGTCAAAAAGGAAATGACGACCGAATCCCCAGATACGGTTATTAAAGTTCATCTTTCCCCCAAAGATACTGCGGATGATGTATACCGAAAGCTGCAAAGCGCAATCGAAGACGCAAAACACGCCTCTTTGGACTCTACTTTTGACAATACCGCAGGAATGTTCACTCTGATTCCTGGTATTTTCCTAAAGTTTACCTTCTGGTTACTGAAAACAATGGATTATTTTGGCCTGCTTCCAAAGTTCCTTCTGGAAGTCAGTCCCTTCCACGGTTCGCTGTTCTTTACCTCTCTTGGAAGTCTGGGTATTCCGCCGGTATTTCACCATTTATATGATTTTGGTAATCTGCCGGTCTTTGGGGCGTTCGGTATGAAGCGTCGGGTTTATGAGCTGAGTGAGGATGGTTCCGTTGTACAGAAAAAGTATGTGGATGTAAAGTTCACGCTGGATGAACGAATTGCAGATGGATTTTACTATGCCGCTTTTCTCAAGCATTACAAGCGGATTTTGCAGCATCCCGAAATTCTGAATCATCCCCCAGAGGAAGTACTAAATGATATCGATTGATACAGAAGCAGATATTTTAGCGCATCTGACAGATGCTTATCGGTGGAAAGCAGATTTCCACTTTGTAAATCAGGTGGACTCAACCAATGACCGGCTGAAAATCATGGCACGGCAAGGTGCCCCGCATGGCACTGTCCTCGCAGCAGGCGCACAGACTGGCGGACATGGAAGGCTGGGCCGCAGCTTCCACTCCCCTCAGGGAACCGGGATATACCTTAGCGTTCTGCTGCGTCCTCAGTGTGTTCCTACGAAATTGATGCACCTTACCTGTGCTTCTGGTGTTGCTATGTGCAACGCCATTGAGCGTGCGGCGGGATTTCGTCCCAACATCAAATGGACAAATGATTTGGTGTATAACAAGCGAAAACTGGGCGGTATCTTAACAGAAATGGGACTGACTACTCAAGGCACTGTGGACTATGCCATCGTTGGGATCGGAATCAACTGCAGTCAGCAGGAACTCGATTTTCCGGAAGAAATTCGGACCGTGGCAGCATCTTTGGAAATGGTTTCAAATCGCCCGGTATCTCGCGGCGTTCTGGCAGCGGCTATGATGGACGCACTGCAGAAAATGGCAGATGCCCTCTTTGACCGTAAAGAGGAGCTACTGGCACAGTACCGCAGGGATTGTATTACCATTGGAAAAGAGATTTCTCTGATTCGCGGTGATGAAGTACGTCGAGGTACTGCCCTGGATGTAGATGAAAACGGTGCGCTTGTGGTGGCTTTTTCGGACGGAAGTGTAGAGGCGGTAAATTCCGGCGAGGTCAGTGTTCGCGGAATGTACGGCTATGTTTAGTACGATTTTGCAAATCACGAGAATTGTTATTGCTTTTTCTACATATATTGGTTATACTGAGTAACAAGCATAAGAAATACTTTTGGAGGTCAATATTATGAACAAAGCTTTTAATACGGTTTTGAAAGTTCTCACTGCCTTGGCTGCCATTGCTGGTGTGATCTACATTGTTGCCACCTACGGTGAGCAGATTGTTGCATGGTCCAAGCATATGCTGGCTGCCATGTCCAAGTGCCCTGGCGTGGAGTTCGAGGCAAAGGTCAACCTGGTGGATCAGGATGATTGTGCCGAGGAAGAAAGCGCTGCAGAGACTACAGAAGAGGCTGTCACGGTTCCTGCCGAAGAGCCTGTCTCTGAAACTGTTGTTTCCGAGCACGAGCCTGTGGCCGACGAGAAAGATTTCGCAGAATAACTGATACTTGAAACAATCCCGGAACAGTGTACGGTGCTGTTCCGGGAATTTTATTTATCTCAAAGTGCAAAGTGTACTTGACATATCTTTCAAAGCTTGCTATACTTATTTCGCAAAGTTAACTTAGCATTTTGCATACATTGAAAAAACGGGATGTGTTTGCATTATGAAAACAAGGATTCGAGAGCTTAGAAAGGCCCTCAAACTTTCACAGGAGGAGCTGGCGGATGCTGTGGGTACCACACGGCAAACCATCACCTCGATTGAGGTTGAAAAATATACCGCTTCCCTCCCCTTGGCCTATAAAATCGCACATTATTTTGGACTTACGATTGAAGAAGTATTTGACTTTTCTGACTTGGAGGGATAATTATGGAAGGGTACAAAGAAAAATTGAAACTCCAGAATTGGATTTCGGGAGTTTCCTGTGCCGTTCTCACTTGTTTCTGTATTTTAGGCTTTTTGGCAGAAATTGGAGTTGTAGAACTCACGCCCATATCCGGGGATAGTCACTGGAAGTCACAATGGCGCGGCGGAATCAGCGGTGCGTCTTTTGGTATTTTGGTTTTGATGCTGATTGGTCTGATCCGGAATCTGATGGCGATGAAGGACGAGAAGAAGCTGAAAAAACAATATATCAAGGAGCATGACGAACGAAAAATCCAGATCCAGACCGCGGCCCAGGCTGCCAGCTGCCGCACATTTCTGATTCTGGGGTTGGTTGCAGCGATTGTAGTCGGCTATTTTCATATGATCATAAGCCTTGTGATTCTTAGCTGCGTTTTTGCCCAGTCTTTCCTTACCCTGATTTACAAGCTGTATTACAGCAAGAAATTCTGACTCATAAAAATCCCCTGTTTCCGAAAAATCCGTGAAACAGGGGATTTTATTTTAGTCAAATGCAGTTAAAATTTCCACCAACATCTTTACTCAAAGTTCCATGTCTTCTACAGGAATATATTCAAATCTCCCGTGGTAGTTCTCGCCACCGGTACACAGATTCGGGCAAGGCAAGCCTTCGTAGCTTAGCCGGTTGCCATCTGTGCCACCGCGGATAGGAACTTCTTTTGCGTCCATGCCGACTGCCTGCATGGCTGCTTTTGCTCGTTCAACCACAAAGAAACAAGGTTCAATACACTGCTTCATGTTGAAATAGCTATCCTGAATGGAGAGCTCCAAAGTACCTTCGCCATATTTGTGATTGATAAAATCGGCGGCGGCGGACATGGCAGCCTTCTTTTGCAGGAATTTTTCCATGTCATGGTCCCGAATGATATACTGAAGTTCAGACAGCTCTACCTGTCCTTTCATATCCGTCAGATGGAAGAACCCTTCATACCCTTCCGTGCATTCCGGGCGCTGGTGAACAGGAAGCAAGCCGGCAAATTCCATGGCAATCAGCTGAGAATTGACCATTTTTCCTTTGGCAGAACCGGGATGGATATTAAGTCCGTGGACGACTACCTTTGCACTCGCGGCATTAAAATTCTCATATTCAATTTCCCCAATAGTGCCACCATCTACGGTGTAGGCATACTCGGCGCCAAAACCTTTGACATCAAAATAATCTGCACCCTGGCCGACTTCTTCATCTGGGGTAAAACCAATTTTCAAAGTAGCATGCCGTTTGCCACTGGTCAGCA
>USHP01000013.1 GCA_900554625.1 uncultured Eubacteriales bacterium
GACGGTTTCCACCACAGCCTTGACAAAGCGATCTTCCGGGAAAACGGGCATTTTCAGCCGGCGGCAGGAATCTGCCATCCGCTGGGCATTCAGGTCAGGTCGGAAGCAGACAATGTGACCATCCTGAGTGGTGTAGGCTTTCATGCCCTCAAAGCAGGTCTGGGCATACTGCAGCACGCAGGCGCACTCGCTCATGGTGACACTGGCCTGATCGGTCAGGCAGCCATCGTCCCAAGCACCGTTTTTATAGTTGGAGACATAGCGCATATCCGTCTGCACATAGCCAAATCCCAGGCTGCTCCAGTCAATATTTTTCTTTTCCATCTTGAAACACCTCTTCTGTATCGTTGGATAAACCGGAACCGCTGTCCCGGAAAGGGTGTGCATCCGTGTTTATGCACATCAGGTTGCTTTATTCTATCACCGGCAAAGCCCAAGGTCAAGGGTTTGGATAAGAAAATGTTTTCTTGACAATGACATATGTCCGCTGAAAACAAACGTAGAAACCTGGAAAGATTTACAAAATTCCTCTTGACTTTAATAAGCTAAAGTGATAAAGTATCAGGAAAAGAACACTCCTTTTCCCGGCACAATGCCCGGAGCGGGAACAGAAAGGAACTATTTAGATATGAGTAATATTCGACATCCCGGAGAAAATGCATTTTACGAAGCAATTTTGTCGTTGGAGACAGTGGAGCAGTGTCAGCTGTTTTTTGAGGATATCTGCACCATCAAGGAGCTGCAGGCCATCTCCCAGCGGTTCCGGGTAGCCTGCCTGCTGGACAGCGGCAGCAATTATATCGAGGTTTCTGAGGCAACCGGAGCCAGTTCCGCCACCATCAGCCGGGTGAACCGGTGCTTGAATTACGGCAGCGGATATCGGACCGCGTTGGATGCGCTGAAGAAAGCGGGGAAATTGGATGACGGACAGGATATGGAAACGTGAGGAGCAGGCGGTTTTCGCTCTGCGCAGCCTGTACAGCCGCTATGGCTACGTTCCCTACAAGATGAGCCATTTTGAAGAATATGAGCTGTATGTGCACAACAAGGATTTTCTGGTCTCCGACCAGATCATCACCTTTTCCGGAGAAGGGGGACGGCTGCTGGCGCTGAAGCCGGATGTGACCTTGTCCATTGTGAAAAACGCCCCCCAGACCCCCGGGGTGGTGCAGAAGGTTTATTACGATGAAAACGTCTATCGGGACTACCGGGAAATCCGTCAGGCGGGTCTCGAGTGTGTAGGCGACCTGGGAGAGTACGAAATTTCGGAAGTGGTCATGCTGGCAGTGCGGAGCCTGGCTCTCATGCAGGAGCGGTTTGCACTGAACATCTCCCACATGGGACTGATTTCTGCGGTGCTGGATAGCTGCGGTTTGCCGGAGGGAGAAAAAAAGCAGGCTATGGATTGCCTGCGGGGAAAAAACCTCCACGGTCTGCAGGAACTTTGCCGGGGAAATCCTCCGGCCTGGGAGAAGCTGCGGACGTTGGCAGCCTGCCGGGGAATCGGAGAATCTGTTCTGAAGCAGATGCAAGGCGTTCTGACAACCCAGGAAGAAATAAACGCCCTTGGAGAACTGGCACAGCTGTGGCGGATTCTGGAAAGCGGCGGCTGGACGGAATCGGTTCGGCTGGATTTTTCCGTAGGCAGTGATCTTGGCTATTACAGCGGCGTCGTGTTTCGGGGCTATCTGGAGGGAATTCCAGCCAGTGTCCTCTCCGGCGGACAGTACGACAAACTGCCCCGGAAAATGGGTCGCAGAAGCCGGGCAATTGGCTTCGCCATTTATCTGGATATGCTTCAGCAGCGTGCCGGGGAAGAAGACACCCAGGATATTGATACCTTGATTGTCCATGACGGCAGCGTGGATACCGCCATTTTGGCCCGGGCAGCCGCGAAGGCAGCGGAGCAAGGCAGTGTGCTGGTCAGTACCTCCATTCCGAAAGACCGTACCTGGAAGCAGATCAAGCGCTTTGAAAAGGGGGTACAGGTGGAATGAAAAACTGGATTCACATCGCCCTGCCCAAAGGCCGCCTGGGAGAGAAGGCCTACGCCATGCTGAAAAACAGCGGCTATGATTGTCCTGCTCTGGAAGATCCGGGACGGAAGCTGATTTTTGAAAACCCGGAAAAGGGGATTCGCTATTTCTGGGTGAAACCCTCTGACGTTGCCATTTATGTAGAGCGGGGGGCGGCAGATCTGGGCATCGTTGGCAAGGATATTCTGTTGGAATACCAGCCGGATGTTTATGAACTGCTGGATCTTCGCATGGGCAAATGCCGCATGGCGGTGGCGGGGAAGAAGGACTTCCGGGACCCGGTGGGACAGACGCTGAAGGTTGCCACCAAATTCCCCAATATTACCCGCAGCTACTACAGCGGCAAATGCCGGGATATCGACATTATTCACCTCAACGGTTCCATTGAATTGGCCCCCATTCTGGGACTGAGCCATGTGATTGTGGACATTGTGGAAACGGGCACCACCCTGCGGGAAAATGATTTGATGGTTTATGAGGACATTGTTCCTATCAGCGCCCGGCTGATTGCCAATATTGCCAGTTACCAATTCAAGGATACCCAGATCAATACCATTCGGGAGCGGTTACAAGGACAGGTGGAGGGTAAGAATGATTAAGATTATGAAATACGGCCAAGAGCCAAACAGCGAAATCTTTTCCCGGGTGGTTCCGATGGCAAACGTAGAAGACGTGGTATCTGCCATTTTGTCCGATGTGCGCAAAAACGGCGATCAGGCAGTTCTGTCCTATACCCGGAAATTTGACGGCGCAGAACTGGATGCCCTGGAAGTCAGCCAGGAAGAAATTCAGGAAGCCTTTGCTGGGGTGGAACCGGAATTTCTGGACATTTTGAAAGAAGCGGCAAACAACATCCGTGCTTTTCACGCAAAACAGGTGCGCAATAGTTTCCTTATTGCAGAGCGTCCCGGCATTGTCCTGGGACAGAAGGTAACGCCCATTGAAAAGGTAGGCATTTATGTTCCCGGCGGTACAGCCGCCTACCCCTCCACCGTGCTGATGGATACCATTCCTGCAAAAATTGCCGGGTGCCCTCAGATTGTAATGATGACCCCGCCGGACCGAAATGGCAAGATACCTCCTGCCATCCTGGCAGCAGCAAAGATTGCCGGTGTTGACCGAATTTTTAAAGCAGGCGGCGCTCAGGCCATCGGGGCACTGGCTTACGGCACGGAAAGCGTTCCCAAGGTGGATAAAATCGTCGGCCCCGGCAATGCCTTCGTGGCAGAAGCCAAGAAACAGGTGTTTGGCACCGTGGCCATCGACATGATTGCCGGACCCAGTGAGATTCTGGTGATTGCCGACGGAAAGAGTAACCCCGCCCATGTGGCGGCAGACCTGCTCAGCCAGGCAGAACACGATAAGCTTGCCAGTGCTGTGCTGGTAACGGACAGTGAAGCGCTGGCCCAGGCAGTATCGGCAGAACTGGAAAAGCAGCTTCCTCGGCTTCCCCGGGCGGAAATTGCCCGGGCATCCATTGACAACAACGGAAAAATCATTGTGGCGGATTCCCTAATGGCCGGAATTGCTATTGCCAACGAAATTGCTCCTGAGCATCTGGAGCTAATGGTGGATGATCCCTTCTCCTATCTGGACGCCATCCAGAATGCCGGTTCCATTTTCCTGGGGCGCAGCTGTCCGGAAGCCCTGGGAGACTACTTTGCCGGCCCCAACCACACCCTGCCCACCTCCGGAACGGCCCGGTTCTCCAGCGCCCTTGGGGTGGATGACTTCGTGAAAAAGAGCCAGTTTACTTACTACACTGCCCAAGCTCTGGAAAATGCCGCAGAAAAAATCCGGTATTTTGCGGAAAAAGAAGAACTTCAGGCTCACGGCAAAAGCGTGATGATTCGCAAGGAGGCACCATGAGCAGATTCTTGAATGCCCGCTATCAGGCGCTCCAGGCATATACTCCCGGCGAGCAGCCCCGTGACATGGCCTATATCAAACTCAATACCAACGAATCTCCCTACCCGCCGGCACCCTCGGTGGTGGAAGCCATTACAACGGAGGAGGTAGAACTTCTGCGGCTGTACAGCGACCCAACCGGAAAAGAGCTGAAAGAAAAGCTGGCCCAGCTGTATGGTGTACAGCCGGATATGGTATTTTTGTCCAATGGCTCGGATGAGGTTTTGAGTTTCGCTTTCATGGCCTTTGGCGGCGACGGTGCAGTGTTTCCGGATATTACTTACGGATTTTACGAAGTTTTTGGTGATTTATACGGGATTCCTTATGAGAAAATCCCACTGAAAGAGGACTTTTCCATTGACCATACCGCCTACTGCGGCAAGGAAAAAATGGTGGTAATTGCCAATCCCAATGCCCCAACGGGCCTGAGCCTGTCTCTGGGCCAAGTGGAATGCATCGTCGCATCCAATCCGGATCATCTGGTTTTGGTGGACGAGGCCTATGTGGACTTTGGCGGAGAAAGTGCCTTGCCGCTGATTGGGAAGTACGATAATTTGCTGGTGACCCGGACTTTTTCCAAGTCCCGCTGCTTGGCAGGCGGGCGGCTGGGATATGCCTTTGGAAACCAAGAGATTATTGCTGATTTGGAAAAAATCAAGTTTTCCACCAATCCCTATAACTTAGACCGCCTGACATTGCGGCTGGGCGTGGCTACGGTGGAAGCGGAAGACTATTACAGGGAAGCTTGCGAGAAGATTCAAAAAACCAGAGCCTGGACAACCGCTCAGCTGGAGAGCCTGGGATTTCAGGTGCTGCCCAGCTTGACCAACTTCGTCTTTGCGAAAACCGATAAAATGGACGGTCAGGCACTGTATCTGGCGCTGAAGCAGCGGGGAATTCTGGTGCGGCACTTTACAAACCCCAGAATCTGCCAATTCAACCGCATTACCATTGGCACGCCGGAACGGATGCAGGCTTTGATTGCTGCAATTCAGGAGATTTTGGAGGATAACCATGAGAAGCTTTGATTTGACCCGAAAAACAGCGGAAACCGATATCCGCTTATCCCTGAACTTAGATGGCAGCGGCCGCAGCAGCATTGCCACCGGATGCGGATTTTTGGATCATATGCTGACATTGTTTGCTGCTCATGGAAAATTCGACTTGGAAGTAACCTGCATCGGAGACACCCAGGTAGATGACCACCACAGCGTGGAGGATATCGGCATTTGTCTAGGAACAGCCTTTCAGAACGCTTTGGGAGAAAAACGGGGCATTGCCCGCTATGGTAGTTTCCTGCTTCCGATGGATGAAGCGCTGATTCTGTGCGCGGTGGATCTTTCCGGGCGCAGCTGCCTTTGCTATGACCTGAACATTCCCACGGAAAAGATTGGAATCTTTGACACGGAACTGATCGAAGAATTCCTGCTGGGCTTTGTCCGCAACTGCCCCATGAGTCTGCACCTGAAACAACTGGCAGGAAAAAATGCCCACCATATTGCCGAAGGTGCCTTCAAGGCCCTGGCCCGGGCGTTGAAAGCAGCAGTGGCCCAGGACGGAAGCGGAGAGATCCCTTCTACCAAGGGGGTACTGTAATGGTTGGCATTATTGACTACGGCGTAGGAAATCTGTTTTCCCTGCAATCTTCTTTTCGCAGCCTGGGAGAATCGGTGTTTGTCAGCAGCAGCCGGGAAGAACTGGCCCGGGCAGATCATCTGGTATTGCCGGGAGTGGGAGCATTTGCCGATGCTGCCCAAAAACTGACCCAAACTGGTCTGGATGCCTTTGTAAAAGACCAGGCAGCAGAGGGAAAGCCCCTGTTGGGAATCTGTCTGGGGATGCAGCTGCTGTTTGAAAAAAGCTACGAATACGGACAGCACCCGGGATTGGGAATTTTGAAGGGCCAGGTGGTGCCTATGGAAGGGCGGATTCCTGCCGGACTGAAAATTCCCCACATGGGCTGGAACCAGCTGCAATGGCAGCAGGGCAGCTTGCTTCGGGAATCTCAGGGACAGTATGTATACTTCGTCCATTCCTATTTTGCCGAAGGCTGTGACGATTCTCTTGCCGCTGTGACAGAATATGGAATCCCCATAACCGCTGCCGTAGAAAAGGGAAACGTATTCGGCTGCCAGTTTCATCCGGAAAAAAGCGGCGCTGCTGGCCTGAAAATTCTGCGCAGATTCTGCAAGCTGTAAGGAGGCGGACATATGGAACTATATCCTGCCATTGACCTGTATCAAGGCAAAGCCGTGCGGCTGTACAAAGGTGATTACACCCAAATGACGGTGTACAGCCATCACCCGGAGGAAGTGGCCAAGGAGTTTGCCGCCGCCGGAGCTACCCGGATTCACCTGGTGGATCTGGAAGGGGCCAAAACCGGAAAACCGGAAAATCTGGAAACCATTACCAAAATTCTCTTTGCTTCCCACCTGCTTGCTCAGGTAGGCGGGGGTATCCGGAACATGGAGACGGTGAAGCGTTACCTGGATGCCGGTGTGAATCGAGTCATTCTGGGAACTGCTGCGGTTAAAAATCCGGATTTTTTGGAAGCAGCAGTGCAGCAGTTTGGTGAAAAAATAGCGGTTGGCGTTGATTTAAAGGATGGACTTGTGGCCATCAAAGGCTGGACGGAAACTGCTCAGATTACCGCGGAAGCCTTTTTTGAAAATATGCAGAATTTAGGGGTCAAAACCCTGATTTGCACGGATATTTCCCGGGATGGAGCTATGCAGGGCACCAATCGGGAACTTTACCGGCATCTTTCGGAACGATTTTCTATGGATCTCATTGCCTCCGGCGGAGTGTCCAGCCTGGAAGATATTGTAGCTTTACGGCAGATGAATCTCCACGGAGCCATTGTAGGAAAAGCCTATTATATCGGCGCACTGGACTTGCGCCAGGCGATTGAGGTGGCAAAATGATCACAAAACGCATTATCCCATGCCTGGATGTCCGGGACGGTCGGGTGGTGAAGGGAACCAACTTCCAGGGACTTCAGGACGTGGCCTCTCCCGTGGAGCTGGGGAAATTCTACAGTGAAAACGGAGCTGACGAACTGGTTTTTTACGACATTACCGCATCCGCAGAAGGACGGAAATTGTTTACCGACATTCTGACCCAGGTTGCATCTACTATTTTTATCCCTCTGACGGTGGGCGGCGGCATCTATGCCCTGGAGGATTTTGACCGGGTATTGAAGTGCGGTGCTGACAAGGTCAGTGTCAATTCCGGGGCCATCCGGAATCCGCAGCTGATTGCCGCAGCGGCAAGACGTTATGGCGATCAATGTGTGGTCTTATCCGTGGATGCCAAGCGAGTGGACGGGAGCTTTCGGGTCTTTGCCAAAGGCGGTCGGGAAGATACCGGCATGGACTTACTATCCTGGGTGAAGCGCTGTGTGGACAGCGGCGCCGGAGAAGTGGTGCTCAATTCCATCGATACTGACGGTGTGAAGCGGGGATTTGATCTGGAAATGCTGGAAGCGGTCTGCAGCCTTGTGGATGTTCCAGTGATTGCCTCCGGTGGTGCCGGCTGTGAAGAGGATTTTGTAACCTTATTCCGGCGACTGCCGAAAGTGGACGCCGGACTGGCAGCTTCTATCTTTCATTTTGGACAGGTGCAGATTCCCCAGTTGAAGTGCCGTCTTCAGGAAGAAAACATTTTGGTGAGGTTATGATATGGTGGATTTAGAGAAACTGAAATTTGACGAGAAAGGGTTGATTCCTGCCATTGTGGTGGATGATGCCACAGGAAAGGTTCTGACCCTGGCGTATATGAACCGACAAAGCCTGGAAATTTCTCTGGAAAAGGGACTGACCTGCTTCTGGAGCCGCTCCCGAGAAGAGCTGTGGCTGAAAGGGGAAACCAGCGGTAACTTCCAGCATATCGTATCCATTCAAGTGGACTGCGATTATGACGCGCTGGAGGTGCGGGTCAAAAAGGATGGCCCTGCCTGCCATACCGGAGCGGAATCTTGTTTCCATAACCCTATTTTCGGGGAACTGGAAGAAAAATTCTCTCTGGAAGGACTCTATCAGCTGCTTCAGCAGCGGAAGAAAGCGCTTCCGGAAGGTTCCTACACTACTTACCTGTTTCAGAAGGGATTGGATAAGATCCTGAAAAAAGTAGGGGAGGAGTCCACGGAGGTCATCATCGCAGGCAAAGCCCAGGATAAGCCGGAGACGGTTTACGAAATTGCGGATCTTGCCTATCATGTTTTGGTGCTGATGGTGCAGATGGGAATTTCTGTTGATGATATTCGTCAGGAACTGGCTGGCCGCCATGTAATCGACCACAAAGTGAAGCAGGAAAAAATGACATAACAAGGAAAAGCACGATCCATTTTTTACGGACCGTGCTTTTTTGTGAAAGAATCAAGCTGCTCTTTCCGCTTTTCGATACACCTGAATAAAGGCAGCCATCTGAATCAGGAATGTGATAATCCAGGACACCAGGTAGGAAAAGTACAGGCATTCGGGCGTATGGAACCCAGGAGCCTGGAAGATGGTGTAAATCCACACAGTCCGCAAACCGCAGATTCCCAATACGGAGATAATCATCGGTTCCAGGGAGGAGCCCATGCCCCGCAAGGCGCCGGTGGACACGTCCATAAGACCACACAGAAAGTACGGCAGACAAATGTACCCCAGACGAACCATGCCATAGGAAACGGCCTGAGGAGAATCGGTGATGTAGATGGACAAAAGCTGCCGTCCCACCGACCAAACCAGAGTGCCCAAGGTCAAACCTACCACGGTAACGCATCCCAGACAAATCCACAAAGCTTTATATACCCGGGAATACTGCTTGGCACCGGCGTTCTGACCGATGAAATTCACAGCTGTCTGGTGGAACGCATTTAAAGAGACGTAAACGAAGCCTTCAATATTGGACGCCGCAGCATTGCCGGACATGAGAACATCGCCGAAGGAGTTGACAGAGGACTGAATCAGCACGTTGGAAATGGAAAACAGAGAACTCTGAATGCCCGCAGGCAGACCGATACGCAGCATTTTGGTAAGCTGGGGCTTGTAGAAATGCATTTGATGCAGAACCAGTTTGCAGGCATCGTTGCGCTTCATCAAAGCCAGAACAACCAAAACAGCAGAAATCGCCTGAGAAATGGTAGTAGCCAGGGCGACACCTGCCACGTTCATATCAAAAAAGTAGACAAATACCACGTTCAGAATCACGTTGACCACACCGGCAATGGTCAGGAATACCAAGGGGCTTTTGGTGTCGCCTACAGCCCGCAAAATGGCGGCGCAGAAGTTATAGACCATGGTGAACGTGACACCGGCAAAATAGATTTTCATGTACACAGCGGACAGGGGAAGCACACTGTCCGGAGTTCCCATCATCCGAAGGAAGGTTTCGGAGAAGGCTACACCAATCACAGTCAGAATCACGCCGCTGACCAGAGCTGTTGGCATGGCAGTGTGAACGGTATGATGCACCACATCGTCCTCATGACCGCCCAGACCATGGGCAACGGTCACACCGGCACCAACGGAAAGACCTATGAAGAAGTTTACCAGCAGGTTGGTAATGGCGCCGGTAGCGCCCACAGCAGCCACAGAAATGCTGCCGCAGAAACGACCTACGACGACCAGATCAGCTGCATTGAACAGAAGCTGCAGCAGGCTGGTCAGGATAATGGGGATGGTGTAGACAATGATGCTGCCCAGAAGAGGCCCCTGAAGCATATTCTTATTTGCTTGCGACACGAAAATACGTCCTCCTTATTATATAGACATGATTCAAAGCATTACGAGAAATTATAGTACTTTTTTGAAAAAAAGCAATAGGGACAGCGGGTTTTGCCTGTGGAGAAAAAGGAGTGGCTAAACAGATACTTGTTTGTGCGGAATATGCACAAGACTGCGCAATCCGGGGTCTTGCATCATAGAATCGGGTATGATATAATCTTTTTATGATAAATAAAAGGAGGAATTCCCCATGAACATTTTGGTCACCGGCGGTGCCGGCTACATTGGCTCCCACACCTGCGTGGAACTGCTCAATTCCGGCTATGGCGTTGTGGTCGTAGACAATCTGTGCAATTCCAATCCCAAGAGTCTGGAGCGGGTGGAAACCCTCACCGGTAAGAAGGTCAAGTTCTATGAAGGCGATGTCCGGGACGAGGCCCTGCTGCGCAAGATCTTTGCAGAAAATGAAATTTCTGCGGTTATCCACTTTGCTGGCCTGAAGGCTGTGGGCGAATCTGTTGCCCAGCCCTGGCGCTACTACGATAACAACCTGAACTCCACCCTGGTTCTGACCAAGGTTATGGGAGAAGTGGGCGTGAAGAAGATCATCTTCTCTTCCTCCGCAACGGTATATTCCGGCGACAACGAGATGCCTCTGCGGGAAACCAGCCGCACCGGCAACTGCACCAACCCCTACGGCTGGACCAAGTACATGACCGAGCAGATCCTCTCCGGCATGGCACATGCCGATCCGGAGTGGAGCATTGTGCTGCTGCGCTACTTCAACCCCATCGGTGCACATGAGAGCGGCATGATCGGCGAAGATCCTCGCGGCATTCCCAACAACCTGATGCCCTACATCACCCAGGTGGCTGTGGGCCGCCGGGAGAAGCTCAGCGTCTTTGGCAATGACTACGACACCCACGACGGCACCGGCGTCCGGGACTACATCCATGTGGTGGACCTGGCCAAGGGTCACGTTGCTGCGGTGAAGTACACTACGGAAAACCTGGGCTGCGAAGTGTTCAACCTGGGCACTGGCACCGGCTACAGCGTGCTGGATATGGTCAAGGCATTTGAAGAGGCCAACGGCGTAAAGGTTCCTTATCAGATCGTGGAGCGCCGCCCTGGCGACCTGGCTACCTGCTACGCAGACCCTGCCAAGAGTGCTGCCGGTCTGGGCTGGAAGGCAGAGAAGAACCTGGTGGATATGTGCCGGGATTCCTGGAGATGGCAGTCCCAGAACCCCATGGGCTACGGTGAATAACATATTCGGAAAAGTACAAAACATGAGCAAAGGCTGCTTGCAGCCTTTGCTCATTTCTCTTTCTGGCAATCGTGCTGGCACCCAAGAGAAAACCCTCAGCCATTGCTGCGCAAAACTGGCTGAGGGTTATGCATTTTATGAATTGTCAGCGTCTTTCGTCAGCAGTTTCCGGTAAGTGAAATCCATGCCCAGTGCACCCAGGGGAGCGGTAATCAGAATGGCCAATACCGCTACTGTCAGAACGATCTGACCACAGGGAAGTCCCAGCGCCAGAGGAACGGAGCCGATGGCAGCCTGAACGGTAGCCTTGGGAAGGTAGGCAATGACACAGAACAGTCGCTCTTTCCCATTCAGAGCGGTGCCGGTCATGCACAGCAGTACTCCAACTGCCCGGAAAACCAAGGCAATCAGAATGATGGCTACGGCGCTCAGTCCTGCGCCCAGTGTGTAGCGGATATCCACCGCTGCACCTACCAGGACAAAGAGAATGACCTCTGCCGCCAGCCACAGTTTCCCGAATTTTTCAGAAAGCCGCTGGGATACAAAAGAAATGCTCTTGATTTTGATTACACAGGCCATGCTCACAACGGCCAGCAGTCCGGAGACGGATACTACGTTTTTCAGCCAGGTTTCCACAGCCATCAGCAGAAAAGACATTCCCAGAACGATAATGACTTTCATGCTGTTTCTGACACAGTGCTTGTAGGCATAGGCGGTTTCAAAGAAGCGGCTGAGGAAGTATCCTGTTACTGAACCCAAAGCCACACCCAGAATCATGGAAACGGGGATATTGATAAAATCCATAACCCGGGCGCTGCCGCCTTGAGCCATGCTGACAAAGGTGGAGAAGAGTACAATGACGAAAATATCGTCACAGGATGCCCCCGCCATAATCATCTGGGGGATGCTTTTTTTGGTGCCGTATCCGCTGTCCATCAGGCTGACCATCCGGGGAATCACCACCGCAGGGGAGACGGCGCCCAATACCGCGCCCATCACAGCGGCCTCAATTCTGCTGATGCCCAGAATATAGGGGGCGAACAGAAAAAACGCCAGGATTTCCATACAGGCAGGGACAAAGGACATGAGAATTGCCGGGCGCCCCACCTGTTTCAGGTCCGACAAGTTTAAGGATAGTCCAGCCTTCAGCAAAATGATAATCAAAGCCATTTGCCGAAGATCCGACGAGATGCCCAGAATGGACGGGTCCAGCAGATCCAGCACGTAAGGGCCCAGCACAATGCCGGTCAGCAGCATACCAATGATCCGTGGCAGCATCAGCCGTTGGCAGATGGCGGCCATGGCAAGGCCTACCAGGAAAATCAGAGCCAGAGATGATAACATAGTTTTTTCCTCCTATAGACGCAAAAAGGCTGATGCCCCTCTGCGACAAAAATCACAGAAGTCATCAGCTTAACAAGCGGTTTCGGTTACCCGTGGGAGAACTTCATTCCCAGGCAGCATTATACCATTGCCAGAAAAATTTGTAAATTGTGTTTTCCTACAATTTAGAAGGAAACCCGGCTGTGTCCCTTGGTAACACAGCCGGGTCTTTTGTTATTTCAAATCGGTTTGTTCTTGTGCTTTCTTGCTGGCGCGTTTCCGGGTGGGCTTCTTTTCCGTTTCCGTTGCCTTTGCGGTGCGCTTCCGAGTGGGTTTCTTTTCCGCCTCAGCATCCGCGGCTTTGGTGCTGCGCTTTTTGGGAGCAGCTTTCTTTTCTGCGGAATCCGCTGCTGCCTTTTTGGAGGTGCGCTTGGCAGCGGGCTTGGCCGCTTCCTGCTGCACATCTTCTGGCAGGATTACCCGTTCTTTCAGCACAATGGCGGTGCGAGCAGGGATGTACAGCTCCACATAGTGCTTGCCGTCAAACATCTTGGTGGGGTAGACCATGTGGGCCACCAGATTCTGTCCGCCGTACTTTTCATCATCGCTGCAAAGTGCCACGGTATATTCTCCCGGCTGGGGCACCGGCACCAGCACATTGGTCAGGGACTGACTGGGATGGAAGTTCAGGGCAAACAACAGGCCATGCCGGTAGAAGACAATGGTCTTTTCCGGTTCCTTCAGCAGCAAAAGATCTGCCATCCGCTGGGTGAACATATGGTTTTCCTTGGTCAGCTTCACCATATCTTCGTCAAAGTCATTCAGCCACTGGTATTTCAGATACCCGTTTTCCTTCAGACTCCACTGACGGCGGCAGTAGTGGAAACTCCATCCATTGCCCTCTCTGGGGAAGTCGATCCATTCCGGATGACCGAATTCGTTGCCCATGAAGTTCAGGTAGGCTTCTCCGCCGCCGCCCAGGGTGAACAGGCGGATCATCTTGTGCAGGGCAATGGCTCGGTCGATGACCGGATTGTGGGTGGCTTTGTCCATGTCGGTATACATGGCGGCGTCAGCCAGACGGAAGATCATGGTCTTGTCGCCAACCAGTGCCTGGTCATGGGATTCTACATAGGCAACGGTGTTTTCACCGGGACGGCGCAGGCACATATCGCCCCACATCTGTCCGATGTTCCAGTCTTCGTCCTTCTTTTCCTTCACCGTCCTGATCCACATATCCGGCAGACCCATGCCCAGCCGGTAGTCAAAGCCAATGCCGCCGTCCTCAATGGGCAGACACATACCGGGCATGCCGGACATATCTTCGGCAATGGTAATGGCCTTGGGATTTACCTGACGAATCAGCTCATTTGCCAGCTGCAGATAGGTGATTGCCTCAGTATGGGTATTGTAGGAGAAGTACTTGTCATTGGTATTGAAGTCCGTGCCCAGACCATGGTCATGGTAGAGCATGGAGGTCACGCCGTCAAAACGGAAGCCGTCAAAGTGATACTCGGTCATCCAGAATTTCAGGTTGCTCAGCAGGAAGTGAAGCACGCCGGTCTTACCGTAGTCAAAGCACTTGGTGTCCCAGGCAGGATGATCGCCTTTGGGGCCATCGTGGAAGAACTGCCAGGTGGTACCGTCGAACATATTGATGCCCTCGGTGGTGTTCTTCACCGCATGGGAGTGGACCACGTCCAGCAGCACCCGCAGTCCCAGCTTGTGGGCTTTGTTTACCAGATATTTCAGATCCTTGGGCTTGCCGAACCAGGAAGAGGCGGCGTAGAAGCTGGAAACCTGATAGCCGAAGGAGCCGTAGTAAGGATGCTCCATAATGGCCATGAGCTGCACCGTGTTATATCCGGCTTTTTTGATCTGAGGCAGAATTTTGTTTGCAAATTCCCGGTAGGTACCGATTTTTCCGGCCTCCTGGGCCATACCTACATGGGCTTCGTAGATGTACAGTTCTTCCTCGCCTACGAATTTCTGATCCGTCCAGGCAAAAGAATCCCGGTCGTCTACAATCTCACAGGCGAACGTAATGGTTTTGGGGTCCTGCACCACCCGGCGGGCATACAGCGGGATATGTTCCGTACGGGTCATGTTGGCATCCACGACGGTTTTTACCTTGCAGCCTTCCCACAGAGCATCATCACCCTCCAGGTACAGCTCCCAGTTTCCGTTTCCGATATGCTTCAGAGGATGACTGGTCTTGTTCCAACCGTTGAAGTCGCCCTCCAGATACAGCTGGTATGCGCTGGGAGCCCACTCACGGTAGTACCAGCCGCCGTCTACATGGTGAAATCCATAATAATTGTATGCGTTGGCAAAATCCAGTAAAGTTTGATCTTCGTTCAGCAGATGGCCTTTTGTGGAGTGATACAAGAACATCCGCAGATCGATGTCTCCGGCAAAGGGCTTCAGCTGAGGGTTCAGTTCCAGAATACGATACATAACGTCACCTTCCGATTGTATTTGCGCAGGAGATAAGAGGGAAGAAAAAAGTTAACCTCTTATGTTGTATTTTAGAAGGTATCCGCCGTTCTGTCAAGGGGATTTCTGGGAAGCAGCGGCATAACCAGAAGTTTGAGAACAAATCGGAAAGAGAACAGGAACACGGCCTGCCTTGCAGAAACTTTACAATTCTTTTCTGCACCTTTACACAAAGCGGATTTCCGATTTTACAAAAGCTGGGTATGATGATAGCCGTAGGATACATCAAACGAATCCACAACTACAAAAGGAGAAAATGAACAATGAAAAGAATGATTTCCGCCGTTATGGCCATGATGCTGATGCTGGCTCTAGTGGGCTGCGGCAATACTGCCCAGACGACCTCCACTACCGCCGCTCCTGCCACACAGGCTCCCGCTACCGATGCCCCTGCTACTGAGGCTCCCGAAACCGAAGCAGCTGCTGAACTGTCCGGAACTGTTTCCACCGATGGCTCCACCTCTATGGAAGCTGTGATCGGCGCTCTGGGCGAAGCTTTCATGGAAGCTAACCCCGATGTAAACTTTACTTACAACCCCACCGGTTCCGGTTCCGGCATTCAGGCTGTT
>USHP01000014.1 GCA_900554625.1 uncultured Eubacteriales bacterium
TCGGTCTGGAGAGCGCCGCGCGCGAGGCGCGATACGCCTTTCTTGAATCGGCGCGCGCGCAGTGCGGCGCGGATTGCATCGCGCTGGCGCAACACATGGACGATCAGGCGGAGACGGTGCTGATGCACTTGATTCGGGGAACGGGATTGAAAGGCTTGGGGGGAATTTCTCCCGTTCAGGGAAATGTGATTCGCCCCATGCTAACCATTACCCGACAGGAAGTGGAGGATTTCCTGGAAGAGTGGAGCCTTTCCCATGTGGAGGACAGCTCCAACGCCGGTGATGCGTTTCTTCGTAACCGCATCCGCCATCATATGATGCCGCTGCTGCGGCAGGAAAACCCCCGCATCTCCGAAAATCTATCTCAAATGGCTCTGCGGCTTCGGGAAGATGAAAAACAGCTTGCGAAGCTTTCCCAGTTTGACCAACTGCCGGATGTTTCTGAGCTCGCCGCCATGTCCCGCAGTCAGCGAAGCCGGATGCTGGAACTGTTTTTGAAACAAAACGGGGTAAAAGAGCCGGAGCAAACCCATATTTCTCTGGCAGAGTCTCTGGTTTTTTCCGAAAATCCATCTGCCAGAGCGGCGTTTCCCGGCGGTGTAACCCTGTCGAGAAAGTATGAACGGCTGGAAGTGCTGCAAGAGGTTCCCGACTGGGAAAGCTGCGTGCTGCCCTGTCCTGGAGAAGTGGAACTGCCGGGACTGCGGGTGACTTGTTTCCCCGCTTCTTCGTTGGCGCAAACCGCCGATTGCTTCACGGTTCACCCGCAAGGGGAGATCGTTCTGCGCCACAGGCAGCCCGGGGATGTTTTACGCCGTCCCGGCGGGAGCAAACCGCTGAAAAAGTTGTTCATTGATTACAAAATTCCCGCTGCCCAGCGGCAGCAGATTCCGGTTGTTTGCGATGAAGCGGGGATTTTGGGTGTATATTCCATTGGTGTTCATTGTGATCGTGCGGCAGCTTCGCTGCCTGCCGTGACCATCTGTTTTCAAAAGACAGAAAGAAAGGGAGAGTAACATGGAAAAAGATATTCAGAAGATCCTGCTGACGGAGGAACAGATTCAAGAGCGCATTGCTCAGCTGGGACAGGTTTTGACCGCCGAGTACGCGGATAAAAACCCGGTAATCGTTGGCGTGCTGAAGGGCGTGGTTGTTTTCTACGCCGACATGATCCGTCAGATCAAAGTCCCCAGCCAGATTGACTTTATGTGGATTTCCTCCTATAAAGGAACCAATTCTTCCGGAATGACGGTGCGCCAGGATATTACCACGGATATCAGGGGACGGCATGTGCTGATTCTGGAGGATATCTTTGATACCGGCAATTCCCTGAGCTACACCGTGGAGCACCTGAAATCCAAGGAACCCGCATCCTTGAAGATTTGTACCCTTTTGGATAAACCCCAGCGCAGAAATCCGGGCGTAACGCTGCAGGCAGATTATGTGGGCTTTACCATCCCCAATGAATTTGTGGTTGGTTATGGTCTGGATTATAACGAAAAATATCGCAACCTTCCCTTTGTCGGCATTTTGAAGCCGGAAGTATATGAAAAGTAAGGAGAACGCGCCCATTGAAGAACCGTAGATTCATACCTCTGATTGTTTATCTGGTAGTCCTGATCGCCATTTTTACCTGGGCAAAAGAACTGCTGAACAAAGAGGTGAATCAGATTCCCTATTCTGAAATTGTGGAGCTGTTCCAGCAGGAACAGGTTCGGAGTTTTGTGGTGGAGGATGATCTGATCGAACTTAACTTGTACACACCCTATAACGGGGAAACCAACCTGGTGGCGGCTCTGGCCGATCCGGAAAGCTTCCGCCAGGAGATGGGCCAGCTGCTGAGTCAGCAGTTGGAATCCGGTGTGCTGGAATACTATCACTTTGTACCGGATGAAGGATTTTCACCCTATGAATTGATTCTGCCCCTGGTCATTGCCGGGCTGGTGATTCTGTTCATCTGGGCAATTTTCATGAACCGGGCAAACAATACGAATCCTTTGAGCAATTTCGGCAAAGCTCGGACGGTGCTGGGGGTTCCCGAAGGAAAGAAAGTCACCTTTGCGGACGTAGCCGGTGCCGATGAAGAGAAGGATGAATTGCAGGAAGTGGTGGATTTCTTGCGGAATCCGGAGAAGTTCACGGAGATTGGTGCCCGGATTCCCCACGGCATGCTGCTGGTTGGCCCTCCCGGTACCGGTAAGACCCTGCTGGCCAGAGCGGTGGCGGGAGAGGCGGATGTTCAGTTCCTGTCCATCTCCGGCTCCGACTTTGTGGAAATGTATGTCGGTGTGGGCGCCAGCCGTGTCCGAGACCTGTTTGAGCAGGCAAAGAAGATTGCCCCGGCCATCATCTTCATTGACGAAATTGACGCAGTAGGCCGCAAGCGCGGCTCTGGCCTGGGCGGCGGTCACGACGAAAAAGAGCAGACCCTGAACCAGCTGCTGGTAGAAATGGACGGCTTCAGCCGGACCGAGGGTATCATCGTTCTGGCGGCAACCAACCGCCCGGACATTCTGGACCCGGCACTGCTTCGCCCCGGTCGATTTGACCGACAGATTCATGTGGGCCGCCCGGATGTGAAGGGCCGGGAAGAAATCCTGAAAGTCCATGCCAAGGGCAAAAAGCTGGATGCTTCCGTGAACCTGAAAACCGTGGCTCGTTCCACCGCTGGTTTTACCGGTGCGGATCTGAGCAATCTGCTCAATGAAGCAGCCATCATGGCAGCCAGAGACAACCGTCCGGTGCTCACCATGGAAGATCTGAACGAAGCTCTGATGAAGATCACCGCAGGCCCTGCCAAAAAGAGCCGGGTACAGACCCGGAAGGATTTGAAGGAAACCGCAATTCACGAAGCCGGCCATGCCATTGCCATGTACAATCTGCCCACACACGATCCGGTGCGGCACATTACCATTATTCCCCGAGGAAATTCTCTTGGTGCTACCTGGTATTTGCCGGTGGATGACTCTGCCAACCTGACCCGCAACCAGATGTACGAACAGATTGTGTCCCTGCTTGGCGGCCGCGTGGCGGAAGCTCTGTTCCTGGGCGATATCTCCGTCGGTGCATCCAATGACATTGACCGGGCAACCAAGCTGGCCCGGGACATGGTGGCCCGGTACGGCATGTGTGAAAAGCTGGGCACTGTATCCTATCTGGACGGCGGCGAAGTCTTTATCGGACGGGATTACCAAACCACCAAGAGCTATTCGGAAAAGGTGGCTGGTACCATCGATGATGAAGTCAAAGCCCTGATTGACAAAGCTTATGACCAGTGCAAGCAAATCCTGACGGACAACGCGGATAAGCTCCACCAGGTGGTGGATTTCCTCCTGGAGAAAGAATCTATGACAGGCGAGCAATTTGAAGCCCTGATGAAGGGTCAAAAGGTAGAGGATGCCTCTTCCACAGCCCTGTTTGACGGATTCGAGGAAACCAAAGAGTAAAACAAACCTCCTGCCATGATTTGGCAGGAGGTTCTTTTTGCGCATAAAAAACTGGCAGCGAACTTTGGTTCGCTGCCAGCTGTCATTTACTTAGCCAGAGGAGTCTTATAAGCGGCGGCCTTCTTCTGGAACAGCAGCAGGAAGGCAACAGCGGCTACCAGACCGACCACAATGGCGATGGGGTAGTAGGTGCTGTAGGGAACACCCATGGGTTTCCACAGCAGGCCCATGCACTCAGGAGCGGCGAAGAAGTAAGTAATGGATACGCCGGTCATGAAAGTGGCAGGAACGGCGCACATCCAGTAGTTCTTGCCATTCTGAACCAGGTACATAGCAGCAGCCCACAGAGCGATCATAGCCAGGGTCTGGTTGGACCAGGAGAAGTAACGCCATACCACGGAATAGTCGATCTGGCAGATAGCAGCACCGGCACCCAGCAGGGGGATGGTCAGCAGCAGACGCTTTTTCCAATCCTTCTGGTCGATCTTGAACCAGTCAGCCAGAGTCAGACGAGCACTGCGGTAAGCGGTATCACCAGAGGTGATGGGGCAGGCGATAACACCCAGCATAGCCAGAACGCCGCCCAGCTTGCCCATGGTGGTGTTGCAGATTTCATAGACAACAGCGTTGACACCGGCGCCTGCTTCCAGCAGAGCCTGGCTGTTCTCGTAGAAGGAAACACCAGCAGCAGCCCAAACCATAGCGATAACACCCTCAGCGACCATGGCGCCGTAGAAGACCATGTGGCCCTGCTTCTCACTGGTGCAGCAGCGAGCCATCATGGGGGACTGAGTGGCATGGAAACCGGAGATAGCGCCGCAGGCCACAGTGATGAACATGAAGGGCCATACATTGACGCCGCCGGCGTGCTGGTTGGAGAAGTTGTTCCACAGTTCGGGCATCTGGTAGTCACCGGAGAACATCAGAACACCGGAAACACCCACAGCCATGACGATCAGGCAGATACCGAACAGGGGGTAAACCTTGCCAATCACCTTGTCGATGGGAACGAAGGTAGCGATGAAATAGTAGATGATGATGACACACAGCCAGAAGTTGGCATCCAGGTTCTCGGGAGTCAGCATAGCCAGCAGACCGGCAGGACCCTTGGAGAACACGACGCCGACCATGACCAGCAGGACAACGGAGAACACACGCATGACCTGCAGCATGACATTGCCCAGATACTTGCCGGTGATCTCGGAGATGCTGGCGCCTTCGTGGCGCATGGACAGCATGCCGCACATGTAGTCATGGACACCGCCGGCAAAAATGGTACCGAAGACGATCCACAGATACACGATGGGGCCAAACAGAGCACCGTTCAGAGCACCGAAGATGGGGCCCAGACCAGCGATGTTCAGCAGCTGAACCAGGAAAATTTTCCAGCCCTTCATGGGGACAAAGTCAACACCGTCATTAAGGGTAATGGCGGGAGTTGCCCGGTCATCGGAACCGAAAATCCGGTCTACGCGTTTGCCGTAAAACACGTAACCCAATGCCAGGAGTGCGATGGAGAGAATAAACGTAACCATAGTCTTCCTCCTAAAAAATATTCCGAAGTATAAAACTCCGTACATGGGGATTATAGTACGCATTCCTGGTTTTGGCAATGGTCAGAAGCGGAAATTTTAACTTTTTGTGAACAACGTAGAATCTGTATTGTATTATTTGGCAAAAACTTACAAAAAATAAGGTGGCTGTTAGTCGTTTACGACAAATATAGAAACGAATTCTGCACAAATCGGCAAAATGAATTATAGACCGTAAAGCAGAACTGCCAAAAACTGAAGCAGCGCGCCCAGATTCACAAACAGATGAAACACAGAGTGCATCCACTTGCGCTTTTTCCCAAGGCCATAAAGTATAGAGCCAATGGTATAAGCGATACCGCCGGAAAGCAGCAGCAAAAATCCGGGCATGGTGAGTACCTCCAAAACCTGACGGTAGAAGGGAATCACTGCCCAGCCCATGCCGATGTAGCAAACCATAGAGAAAACGGCATACTGCTTCAAATCAATGGCAGTAAAGACTACGGCAACCAGCGTCATCGCCCACTCAAAGGCGAACAAGCCCCAGGCCAGTTCGGGGTATACCGGACGAAGTGCGGACAACACAATGGCGGTGTAGGTCCCTGCAATCAAAAAGTAAATGGTGCAGTGGTCGATGACCTGCATGACCTTCTTGCCCAGGTTCGGGCGAAGACCGTGATATACACTGGAGATGGTGAAGGTAAGAATCATGGTGGTTCCGTAAATGGCAGAGGAAACGATGCCGTATACATTGCCATTCCCTGCGGCCTGAACAATACACAGAACCAACGCAACAATTCCCAGTACACCGCCAATGATATGGGTGACCATGTTGGTAATTTCTTCCCCTTTGGTATAATCGGGAAGACTACGGTCGGACAATTTTGTTCGCTTCATAAAAATCCTCATTTCCTGCATTTGATATTTTCACTATAGCACAGTTTTTGGATTTATAGTCCTACAATTGAAAATTCTCGCTCTACAAAGGGAAATGGAAGATTCTACTCCTGGTAGAGAGGGAAAATGGGGTTGACAAATGATGGCGCATAACTTACAATTCAATTGTACTACGGCTGAGGTTGCGAAAACGATCAGTACACTTCCGGAGTGGCAAGAGCCGGGAGCCGAAAGGCGTTTTCGCCGAAGGATTTGTCTGATGCCAAGCGGGCTTTTCCTGGGGCTGCGCAGAATATGCGCAGAACTGTCATCCATGTGATGTTGTGCTGCCGGGGCAAAGCGATGTGTTTTCCCTGTGTCGGCGGCACAGGGATTTTTTTGTTGGTAATTTCCATAGAAAAGAGGATATGATGTATGAAAAAGACCCCCTTTCTCACCTTGCAGCAGGCGCAGAGAATCAAAGAGCAGATTCCTACCCCCTTTCATATTTATGACGAGGCCGGCATCCGCAAAAATGCCCGGGCGCTGAAGGAGGCCTTTTCCTGGAACAAGGGATTCCGGGAGTATTTCGCCGTGAAAGCCACTCCCAATCCTTATATTGTGCGGATTCTGAAGGAGGAAGGCTGCGGCTGCGATTGTGCCACCTATACAGAGCTGCTGCTGGCAGAAGCGGTGGGTGTCACCGGTCATGATGTGATGTTCTCTTCCAACGTGACACCGGAAAAGGATATGCGCAAGGCCTATGAAATGGGTGCTTATATCAACCTGGATGATTCTACCCATGTGGAATTTCTGGCACGGATTACGGATGGGAAGGTGCCGGAGACCGTCTGTCTGCGGTATAATCCCGGCGGTTCTTTCTCGCTGGGCAACACCATTATGGATATGCCCCGGGATGCAAAGTACGGCATGACGGAAGACCAGATGGCGGGAGCTATCAATCGGCTGATGAAGCTGGGCACCAAACACTTTGGCATCCATGCGTTCCTGGCCTCCAATACCACTGCCAACGAATATTATCCGGAACTGGCCAGCCGGCTGTTCCGTCTGGCTGTCCGGCTGCGCAACGCTACCGGGGCTCACATTGCCTTTATCAACCTTTCCGGCGGCATTGGTGTGGACTACCGCCCAGAACAGCCTGCCAGTGATATTCACACCATTGGCCAGGGGGTTCGGGAACGGTATCAGCAGATTCTGACCCCCCAGGGAATGGATGATGTGGCCATTTATACGGAGCTGGGACGGTTTATGCTGGCGCCTTACGGCCATCTGATTGCCACAGTGCTGCATCAGAAGCACATTTACCGGGAGTATGTTGGCCTGGATGCCTGTGCGGCGGATCTGATGCGCCCTGCCATGTATGGAGCTTATCACCATATTACTGTTTTGGGCAAAGAGGATGCCATTTTGGATCACGTTTACGATGTCACCGGCGGTCTGTGCGAAAATAACGATAAGTTTGCCATCGAACGCAGTTTGCCGGAAATCGAGGTGGGCGACATTGTGGCCATCCATGATACCGGCGCCCACGGATATTCCATGGGATATAACTATAACGGAAAGCTTCGCTCCGCAGAGGTACTGCTGAAGGAGGACGGAACCTTCCAGCTGATCCGCCGCGCGGAGACAACCCGGGACTATTTTGCGACCTTTGACTGCACAGAATTTACCTTTGGTGAGTAATGTGCAATTTGAACAAAAGCGGGACGTGAATTTTGGCGGCAGCCGAGCAAAATAACAAGAAAATTTCATACTTTTCTGCTGAGGGTGTGCTATAATGATACGGAAGGCGGGGGATACAGCCTGCCTCAGACCGAAAAGGAGAACCCTATGAACAGTATATTGTTTTTTCTGACACCCAAGGCTATGTGTGCATACCTTTATGATGACTATTCTATCCGGCAGGCATTGGAGAAGATGGAGTCGGCGGGCTATACCGCTATCCCAATTTTGAACCGCCGGGGAGAATATCGGGGGACGCTGACAGAAGGCGATTTGCTGTGGGCGATGAAGAATATGTGCTACATGGATATGCGGCAGGCAGAAGCACGGAGAATCATGGAGATTTCCCGTCGGAAAGATAATCTCCCGGTTCGGATCACAGCCTCTATGCATGATCTGGTGGAGCGGGCATCCCGTCAGAACTTCGTTCCCGTAGTGGATGACTATGGCGCATTCATCGGCATTATTACCCGGAAAGCCATTATCAAGTATTGCTACGACAAACTCTTCCCAGAAGACTGAACTACATAACAAATACCCCACTTTCCTGTAATGGGAAAGTGGGGTGTATTTGTCTCAAGAGTTTTCATGATTGGAAGGTAGTGTTCAGATACTGCTCCCAGGGGAAAACGGTATCCTCCGATTCCAGGCCATAGGCCTCCCGAATGCCTTGGCAGACCTTCAAAAGCTTTGCCTGCATGGTACGGCTTTGGAAGCGTTCTTCGCCATCAGGAAGCATGGCGTACTCCATAATTCTGGCCCGGTCTTCGGCGGGGAAGCTCATGGAATAGGTATCCACAAAGGCCCGATCTTCTCCGGTCAGGTAGATTTCCGGATCTCGCTGTTCGTTTTTCTCGAAGTCGCAATCATAGGAAAAGCCTGCCGGATTCAGCATTTCCCACTGATCGAAGGCGGTGCTGTGATTGAGAATGTGGGTTTCCATGACATGAAACAGCTCGTGGTAAAGGGCTTGCTCTGCGTATTCTCCCGCAGCCAGTACAATGTAGGCATCCCCGTCGTTGTCAAAATGCAGCCCGTTGGCACTGTCCAGACTGGCGGATTCCGCCGTTCCGGTCAAAGAGCGGACGATGCAGAGTTTCAGACTGGAAAAGTCGGAAGCGGTGGCGGACAGGATTTCCTGAGGATACTGCCCCAGCCACTGGTCCAGCAGATTCAGCTCCTGCTGCAAAACGGATACCAGTGTTTCTGCTTCCAGGTTATAGTCCCAAGGCTGAACGGCAGCAGCTTCCGGCCCAATCAAGATTTCAATGCCGTATTTTTCGCTCATTTCCCTGGCTGTTTGCTGGCATTGGGCCAAAGCAACGCTGTCGGCGGAGTAGGCACTGGTATAGGATTGCTCTCCGGAGGTTTGCCCAGTGATATCCCAACGGCAGATTGTAGTGCTGAGGTTCTGCTCGTCATACAGCAAAAGATATACCTGCTGGTTGTCACTGGCGGCGCTGACAAGACGGTTCTGGCTTTCCAAAGAAAGGAAGGCCACTTTTTCACCGGTGGTCAAATCAAAATAGGAAAGTTCCGTACTTCCATCCTCCGCTTCCTGGCCTGTTACCACGCCGTGGAGAGAGGGGAGAAAATACCACTGGGTAAACGGCCCATCCGGCATCAGCATCTGAGGTGACTGGCTGGTGTCACCAAAGACCAGCGCCTGTACGGTACCGCTGAGGAAAGAGGCGTAGTAGTGATTCCCTTGGGTCGTCAGTGAAACCGGGCCGTCGTGTTCCGCTGCCAGACGTCCGTCTTTCACGGAAATCAGCAAGGTACGGGTTTGGGTTCCTTCCTGAACGCTGCACTGAACTACCGTATCATGCAGATGCAGTCCGCTGACCGTCTGGCTGGGATAAGAGAATCCTCTGATCAGCCGACGGATTCCGGTTCTCAGATCCCAGGCTCGCAGGGCATTGGCAGTGCAGTAATACAACACGTTCTGGTCAGAGGAGAGCACGGGACTCCCCACCAGACCATCGGGAGCGGCAATGCTGGCAACTTCCTGTAGTGCAGCATCCAGTACAACTGTTTTCTGCTGCACCGGATCAAAATACGACAGGGCATCCTCCCAGATACGGATGGAGGGGTCATCAGCACGCAAGAAAAACTCCAGAGAAACGGAAGCCAAAACAGAAAGATCTTCTCCCTGAAGCAGAGTCAGGGTGGTGCTTTCGCTGCCGGAAAACAGCAGCAGCCCCTTATGGAAGCAGCGCAGATAGTATCCGTCGGGAGCCAGGGAGGACAGAACCTGAAGGGTTTCATCGTTGGGTTCAGTAGGGGTATCTGGCTGCGTTTGGGTGGGAAGTGTTGTGGTGGCCGTGGCAGCAGGCGTGGTTCCCGCTGCCGCAGATTCCACACACCCACTCAGCAGCAAACAGACACAAAGTAGAAAAAACAACCGCTTCATGCTCATTGTCTCCTTGCAAGGGTATAGTCATCCCCCTGCCGGTAGAAGGGACAATGCTGACTGACTGAGGACTGAATGCGGTAAACTTCATCCTCATCCAAATCCATCATGCAGTAATATTCGTCATATTCTTCATCATAATCATAGTACCAACAGGTGTCACATTCTGTGGAAAACATGGTCATTCCTCCAAAATCCGGAACGTAAAGGTTCCGTTTTCGTAAATCAGGCAGCTGTTGCTTCCGTCCTTGGGGATAGAGACACTGCCGGGATTCAGGCAGCGGATGCCGCCGCGTACTTCGTCCAGCTTTACATGGGTGTGGCCGCTTAAAAAGACACTGCCTT
Source organism: uncultured Eubacteriales bacterium (assembly GCA_900554625.1). Classification (GTDB taxonomy): domain Bacteria; phylum Bacillota; class Clostridia; order Oscillospirales; family Oscillospiraceae; genus Faecousia. The sequence goes on from USHP01000014.1 coordinate 10,356, forward strand.
CAGGCAGGGAGGGAAGCTGATCCGGGCTGGCATGATGTCCATGGGTCAGGAAAAACACTGTGTCATCGACGTACAGCTGAGAATACTCTGCCATACAGGGGAAGGGCAGAACCATCTGATCTACCTCGGCCTCACAGTTGCCCCGTACTGCCAGAATCTTGTCCTGATACTGACTGAGCATGGGAATGACCGCTTTGGGTGCGTAATCCCGGGGAAGGTCATTTCTGGGCCCGTGGTAAAGAAGATCCCCCAATAGAATCAGCTTGTCCGGCTGAACTGCGTCTACCAGATCACATAGTTTCCGGCACCAGAAAGCGCTGCCGTGAATGTCCGAAGCGATGACCAGTTTCATGTTCTTCTCCTCCTAAAAGTTTCAGCGGGGGATAGCCCCCGCTGGTGGTATCTTGTGGCAAATCAAAGGTTTTCCAGGTAGGCCTGCACATCAAAGGGACGAAGCTGCTCGTCCTTGCGCAGATACAGCGGATGGTGTGGGTGGCCTTTTTTGGTAATGGCCCCGGCGCAGTACCAGCGTGCGCCGTACTCCTGACCGGCCCGGAGCATATCCTGGAGGCACTGGGGCAGATACTTCCGCTTTTCAATCACGGCGCCCCAGGCAGCCCAGACCGCGGGGTGAGGGGAGAGGGAAAGCACATAACGGAATGCTTCCAGATTCTCCTGATGCAGCCTGGGGTTGCAGCTTTTTTCCATGGTATCCGGATTGGTGGCACGCTGGGCATAGACATTGAACATGAGAAAACTGTCAAACCCGTTGCCCAAGGCAATCCGCTCTACGGATTTCAGCGTGTTGTCCAGAGCGTCCGGACGTGCGGTGGAGGGGTTAATGCCCACACAAATCAGGGAATTTTTCCCCCGGGTTCCCAGAATGTACCGGTATTCCGAGTAAAAGTTGGGCGCGTAGAGCCATTTGTGAATGTCGTATTCCTCAGAAGGGGTATTGGCAGCTTCCAGCGCCTGCTGAAAGGTTACCAGTTCCAGCTGGGCAGTGGTGCCACTGGGAATGTGTGCCATAATTATACATCCTCCATGGTGGGAAACCACAGGCTCTGAGACGGGTCGTGGAAAGTGCAGCTTTCTGGGTCACGGCCGGTTTGCAGACACCAGCCGGCAAAGGCGGTATCCAGGAAGGGATACACACCGTCCATGGAAGACTGTACGCTGACGCTGCTTCCGTCGGTCATATACAGCTCTACCAGGATGGCACCGCCCTGAATCAGATACAGTTTCTGACCCTGAATCTCCTGATAACGGTATTCCCGATCTTTTTTTCCGAACCGGGAGAGCAGAAAGCTTTCGCCATCATAAAAGATGCCGAAACTTAAGTAGTGCACCGCAAGGCCCAATCCCATCAGCAGCACAATAATGCCGCCTACCAGAAGTACCTTGCCGTCAGTAAGACCGGTAAAAAAGCCCAGGATACCCAAAACCGACAAGATGACACCAAAAACACCATATCGTTTGTTGGCCCGGACAGCCAGCCCGGAGCGGTGCTGAGCCTTGCTGCGGAAGGCTTTGGTAAAGGCTTTGTCAATCAGATAGCACAGCCCCAGAACCAGGCCGGCAACCAGTAAAATCCCAATCAGTTCCATTGTTTCTCTCCTGTAAAGCTGCGAAGCAGTTTTTTGCCATTTCAGGCCCAGAGAACCTGGTCCACGGGAATATCATGCGGGTCAGTTTCCAGGGTGGGCAAAACTTGAAAGTCGTAGCACAGCGCCAAAGTGGGGTGATTCGGCTCTGCGGCCAAAAATTTATCATAGAAGCCCCCGCCGTATCCAATCCGGTGTCCTTCCGGGTCAAAGGCCAGCCCAGGCATCAGAACCAGGGCGGTCTTGTCATCGGCAACCGGTTCGTCGGCAATGGGTTCCGGGATACCGCCGTAGCCTTTGGCAACCAAGCTCAGGTCATCCAGATACAGAAAACGCATTTCTTCGCCATAGACCTTGGGAACCGCTACCCGTTTCCCATCCCGCAGAGCCTGCTCCAGAATGGGCATGGTTCTGACTTCCTGATTGTAGGAAAGATATCCGTAGATGGTCTTGGCAGCCTGGTAAGCAGGGGTGGCGGCAAACATCTGTGCCAGCCGGGCGCTGCGCTGGACAATCTCTTCTTCGGACATGGCTCGCTTTTGTTCCCGGATATACCGGCGAAGTTGCGTCTTATCCATTTTCAGGCATCCTTTCTGTCTCTTTTACCGGACGGAACATCCGGAACCACAGGAAAATGGCAATCTGACCGGGAATCCCCAGCAGAAAGATCTTCCAGAAATTGTATTGCAGCACCACCAGCAGCGTCACATAAATGCTCAGCAAACTCCCCCAGACGATGCCGGTAATCAGCGCCTGATTCCAGCGGAAATCGTGCCAGGCCGAGCGCAGACTCAGCAGCACAATGGCATTGGTGGGGATGGCATAGAAAAACAGCAAATAGCTGTATCGATCCAAAAAGTCAAATGAAGACAGAATCACGAAGGCCAGCAGCGCCACAAACCACACCAGGGTGGACGCCAGGGCCAGAATCACATTTTTGTTGGCTTTTCGTTTCAGCGCTTTCTCCGAAACCTGGGTCATTGCCTTTTCCAGCGTTCCGGGATTGTCGGGCAGGGCATCGGGGTCTGCCAGCAGGTCGTTGACTGTAACACCAAACAGTTCAGACAGCACCATCAAGGTCAGTACATCCGGCACAGATTCTCCCCGTTCCCATTTAGAAACCGCCTTGTCAGAATAATTCAATTTCTCTGCCAAACCGACCTGTGTCAACCCAGCTTGCTTGCGATAGGCGGCGATGTTGGCACCGATCTGATATTTGAGCTTCTCGTCGTCCATGATTTCCCTCCAGAGTACAATTGTACTCATTTTATCATAAAAAGAAGGGCATTGCAACTTAAAAATACCCCAGTCCCACAAAATCCGGGAAAGCACAAAAACGGGCGCCGCAGTTTCTGCAGCGCCCGAAGGGACATTTTTTCGATTATACAACGTGACCTTTGCGGCGAATAACCTCTACCACATAATCCACGTTCTCTTCGCAAACAATCTTGGTAGGAGCTTCCACCATGACCCGAATCACAGGCTCGGTGCCGGACTCCCGCACCAGAATCCGGCCGCTGTCACCCAGCTTTGCAGCCACTTCTGCCACAGCCGCCTGGACGTCAGGATCAGCCTGGGCAGCAGCCTTGTCGGCGACCCGGACATTTTTCAGAACCTGGGGATAGAAGGTGAACCCTTCACACAGCTGACTTAAGGTCTTCTTCTTTGCCAGCATGACTTCCATGACCTTCAGGGAGGTCAGAATACCGTCACCGGTAGAGGCATATTTGGAGAAGATAATATGACCGCTCTGTTCACCGCCCAAACGGCAGCCGTTTGCCATCATGTATTCGTAGACATACTTATCACCCACGGCGGTTTTGGCGTAGTCGATGCCCAGTTCGTCGAAGGCTTTGTACAGGCCAAAGTTGGACATGACGGTGGTAACAACGGTGTTCATCATCAGCTTGCCCCGCTCTTTCATGTACTTGCCGTACAGATAGAGGATATGGTCGCCGGTGACTACATTGCCCTTTTCATCGACGCACATGCAGCGGTCGGCGTCGCCGTCGTATGCAAAGCCCACATCCAGACCGTTTTCCACTACATAGCGCTGGAGCACCTCAATGTGGGTAGAGCCAGCGTTGGTGTTGATGTTGTATCCGTCAGGTTCTGCATTGATTACATAGGTCTTGGCACCCAGAGCGTCGAAAACGGACTTGGCAATATTCCAGGAAGAGCCGTTGGCGCAGTCCAGACCGACCCGCATTCCCTTGAAGGAGTACAGACCCAGGGAAATCAGATACCCGATGTAGCGATTACGTCCTGCCACATGGTCCACAGTACGCCCGATCTGATCCCGCTTGGCCAGGGGCAGTTCCTCCCAGCTGCGGCCGAAGGCTTCCAGATGACCGTCCAGATAGGCTTCCACCAGGGTGATGACGCTTTCGTCCATTTTCTCGCCAAAGCTGTTGATGAGCTTGATGCCGTTGTCATAGTAAGGATTGTGGCTGGCGGAAATCATGATGCCGCACTCAAAGCCTTCGGTACGAACCACATAGGCAACCGACGGGGTAGTGGTGACATGCAGCAAGTAAGCGTCGGCACCGGAGGCGACCAGACCACCTACCAGGCTGTACTCAAACATGTAGCTGCTGCGGCGGGTGTCCTTGCCGATGACAATCCGGGCAGGACCATCGCTTCCGTTGCGCCGGCGCAGCTGGGTGTAATACCAGCCCAGGAACCGGCCCACTTTATAGGCATGATCGGCGGTCAGATTGCAGTTGGCTTCGCCCCGGAAGCCGTCAGTTCCGAAATACTTTCCCATAGGAATAAGCTCCTTTCACATAAAAGAGGATCGAAAATGCGGAAAAACTTACTTCTTGGCAACGACCACGCCGCCGGTTTTCCAGATGCTGTCTGCCGGAACCATGCCCCGGACGCAGGAAGTGGGGTAGATGTTGGTGTGTCTGCCAATGACCGTGCCGGGATTGAGTACGCTGTTGCAGCCGACTTCCACAAAATCACCCAGCATGGCGCCGAATTTCTTCAGCCC
>USHP01000015.1 GCA_900554625.1 uncultured Eubacteriales bacterium
CCGGTCGGCAGGTTCCGCAGTCAAGCGGAAACCGGCATCCACACCGGCGGGAGCATCCAAAAATATGTAATCAAAGGTTTTCCGCGCCTGACGAAGCATGCAGGCAAAGGCATCCGGATCAATGGTCTCCGGAGCGCAGTTCATAGGCGCGGTAAGAAAGGCCAAAGTGGGATATTTCGGGTGCCGGGTGGCCTGCTCCAGAGGGTAATGCCCCTGGCACACATCCAGAAAAGACAGCGCCCCGATATCCGACATTCCCAGGGAGATGTCCAGATTCCGCAGTCCTACATCACAATCGATGCACAGAACCTGCTTTCCCTCCCGGGCCAGAGCGGTGGCAAGCCCGGCACAGACCGAGGTTTTACCGGTTCCGCCTTTGCCGGACAGGAGAGCCAAAAGTTCGCCCAACCGACATCGCCTCCACTACCCAGACTTTACTGCCATTATACAGGGATTTCGCACAAAAGGCAAGAGGAAAAATGGACTTTTGGAAATGTTTTTCATCAGATTCAACAAAAACCGGGGGCCATTGGGCTGCATGGCCCTGCACAGCGGATTTTTGACCGCAGCTGGGGGAAAAAGGTCGGGGGAGGGGAAAAAAGGGGTTGCACCTTTGAAAAAGCTGATATATAATTAACCTGTAAAAATACGGGATATGTCCCGAATATTGGAGGTATGATACCCATGTTCCAAGCAATGATTGAAACCTTGAAGTCCAATCCCCGGAAGATTGTGTTTACCGAAGGCCATGACGCCCGAATCCTGGAAGCAACTGCCCGCCTGGTGGAAGGCGGTTTCCTGACCCCCGTTCTGGTGGGCAATGTAGAAGAAGTGAAGGCCAACGCTGCCAAGGGCGGCTATAACATCGACGGCGTGGAGATCCTGGACCCCCTGACCTACGAGGGCATGGATGCCATGGTGGAAAAGATGGTGGAGCTGCGTAAGGGCAAGATGACCCCCGAAGAGTGCCGCAAGGCTCTGTCCAAGGGCAACTACTTCGGCACCATGCTGGTGAAGATGGGCTACGCCGACTCCCTGCTGGGCGGCGCTACTTACTCCACTGCTGATACTGTCCGTCCCGCTCTGCAGCTGGTCAAGACCAAGAAGGGCGCACACCTGGTGTCCTCCTGCTTCATCCTGGTTCGCGGCGACGAGAAGCTGGCTATGGGCGACTGCGCCATCAACCTGAGCTACGAGGATACCGTGGACAAGGACGGCAACGTGACCCTGTCTGCTGCTCAGAAGCTGGCCGAGGTTGCCATTGAGACTGCCAACACCGCCAAGGTCTTCGGTATTGATCCCAAGGTTGCCATGCTGAGCTTCTCCACCAACGGCTCCGGCAAGGGCGGCACTGTCAAGCTCAGCCACGATGCCACTGCTGTTGCCAAGGAAATGGCTCCCGAACTGCTCATCGACGGCGAGATGCAGTTCGACGCAGCTGTTGCTCCCGAAGTGGGCCAGCTGAAGTTCCCCGGCTCTCCCGTGGCAGGCTACGCCAACACCTTCATCTTCCCCACCATCGAGGCCGGCAACATCGGTTACAAGATTGCGCAGCGTCTGGGCGGCTTTGAGGCCTACGGCCCCATCCTGCAGGGCCTGGCTGCTCCCATCAACGACCTGTCCCGTGGCTGCAACGCCGACGAGGTCTACAAGATGGCCATTATCACCGCTGCCATGGTGTAATGGAAGGGTAAATCTTCGATATTTTCAAAGAAGCGGACCGGCCCTATGGGTCGGTCCGTTTCGCATGTTTTGACAGCCACTTTTTACCTTGAACTAGGATGAAATGGGGAAAACTGGATTTACGCCTACAAAGGATGGTATGTTTGAATTCTCCGCATCCCTCACATAGTTCATATTCTGGACTTAAGATGAAATCTTCTTCCGGTATATCTGTTTCGTTATAGATATTCCAGCAGGAGACACAGAATTCTGCCATAATATCACCTCGTCTGCATTATAGGTCAATTTCACCCTATTTACAATAGGGAAATTTGCCATAATACTGACAGGTGATGCAGATGGGCCGAATCAGACAGTTGAGAAAAGAAAAGGGCTATACCCAAGTGAAGATGCAGATGCTGACGGGGATTGATCAGAGTGACTACTCCAAAATCGAAAGCGGCAAACGGTATCTCACTTTTGAACAATGCCGGAAGCTGGCCATTGCCCTGGATACCAGCATGGACTATCTGGCAGGACTGACGGACGAGAAGAAACCCTATCCCCGCCGGGAAGTGGAATAAGAAAAGCGCCGCGGCTTTTGCCGCGGCGCTTTGTGCATAGCTTAGTAATTTTCGGCGTGAACTTCGAAGTAAGCTCTGGGATGGTCGCAGGTGGGGCAGACCTCGGGAGCTTCGGTGCCGATGACGATGTGACCGCAGTTGCGGCACTCCCACACCTTGACTTCGCTCTTGGCAAAGACCTGGGCGGTTTCCACATTGTGCAGCAGAGCACGGTAGCGCTCTTCGTGGTGCTTCTCGATGGCAGCGACCAGACGGAACTTGGCGGCCAGATCGTGGAAGCCTTCTTCCTCAGCGGTCTTGGCGAAGCCGTCGTACATGTCGGTCCACTCGTAGTTTTCACCCTGAGCGGCGTCCAGCAGGTTCTCGGCGGTGGAGCCGATGCCGTTGTGCAGTTCCTTGAACCACATCTTGGCGTGCTCCTTCTCGTTGTCAGCGGTCTTCAGGAACAGGGCAGCGATCTGCTCGAAGCCTTCCTTCTTAGCCTTGGATGCGTAGTAGGTGTACTTATTTCTTGCCTGGGATTCGCCAGAAAAGGCGGCTTCCAGATTCTTCTCAGTTTGGGTGCCAGCGTACTTGTTAGCCATAGGGGTATCCTCCTGTAGTCAATTCCGGATGTCTCCGGTTCAAGGCTAGTCTACCAAATTCTTTGCCTGAATGCAAGAAGAATTCTTTCGTTTTCTGTCACTTGGGCAGCATTGACAGAAATGTAAAATCCGGATATACTGAAAGCAAAATCCCGATATCCGGGACTTACTCTCAGACAAAGGGAAAAACATCCTTTCCTGGTAATGAAAGAAGGAAACAGTATGAAAAAACAAGACCTTTTCTCCTGGATTTCGCTGCTGGCTACCCCTGTGGCCCTGATGGCCCTGGGGCTGATTTTGCTGCTGCGGCCGGATTCGGTTTCGGCTTTGCTGGCAACGGTGCTGGGCTGGGCGATTCTGCTGACAGGCGGCGGGTTCGTGGCGGCTGCGCTGCTGATCCGGGAGGGAACTGCCGGTAAAGTTGTAGGGGCTTTGGTTTGCTTTGCTCTGGGCGGTTGGATGCTGAATCATCCTTTGGCCCTGGCCTCCGGCATCGGACGGCTGGTTGGCATTGTGCTGCTGATCCGGGGCGGTCAGGATTTGCTGGCATCCCATTACGGCCAGAGCAAACTGCTTTCCGTGATTACGGCTTTGGTGGGACTGATTCTGATTCTGCTGCCCATGACCACCTCCCGGCTGGTGTTTGCCCTGTGCGGTGCATTGGTGCTGGCGGTGGGAATCGGCATGCTGCTGGAGCGGCTGCGCTGGCGCCGGCTGAATGGGGGAAGCGATGACCCCAACATTATTGACGCTCTATGAAACTGGCGTTCTGTGCCCTGGAGGGAGAAACCGGCCATGATGCCGCCTACCGTCTGCTGGAAAAGCTCTATCGGGAGGAAACCGGACAGGAATTGCCCCAGATTCTGCGCACGGACCGGGGAAAGCCTTATTTTAGTGGCAGTCCCTACCACTTTTCCATTGCCCACACGCCCCGGCACGCCTTTTGTGTCCTGGCCCGGCAGAACGTGGCCATTGACGCGGAGGAAGCAGACCGGAAAATCAACCCGGCTCTGGCGGAAAAAATCCTTTCTCCCGAAGAAAAGCTGCGCTATGACCAGGCTCCTGACAAACACCGGGCGCTGCTGACCTTCTGGGTGCTGAAGGAGGCGGCGGCAAAGCTTTCCGGGGAAGGTCTGCGGGGATACCCCAGCCATACAGACTTTTCCCTCACGGACACCCGGGTTCAGGAGTTGGACGGGTGCCTGGTGGCAATTTTTCAAGACCCGTAAAGGAGAGAAACCATGCTATTTGATACCCATGCCCATATGGACGACCGGGCATTTGACCAGGATCGGGACACGCTGCTGTCCGAGCTGCCCCAGCAGGGAATCGGACTGCTGATGAACCCCGGATGCAGTCTGGCTTCTTCCCGGCAGGCCTGTGCTTTGGCGGAACGGTACGATTATATCTATGCCGCCGTTGGCTCCCATCCCGATGCAGCGGACGAAGTAAATGAGGATGTGCTGGAAGCTTACCGTGCATTATGTAAACAGAATCCGAAGGTGAAAGCCATCGGGGAAATCGGTCTGGACTACCACTACGAGGACATCCCCCGGCAGCGGCAGCTGGAAGCCTTCCGGGATCAGATGGCCCTGGCCCGGGAACTGGATTTGCCGGTGATCGTCCATGAACGGGAAGCCCATCAGGACGGCATGGCGGTGGTGGATGCATTTCCCCAGGTTACGGGAGTATTTCACTGTTATTCCGGCTCCTTGGAAATGGCAAAGGAACTGATTAAACGGGGCTGGTACATTGGCTTTACAGGGGTGCTGACCTTCAAGAACGCCCGCAAGGCGGTGGAGGTGGCCCGGGAGATTCCTTTAGAGCGGATTGTCCTGGAAACCGACTGCCCCTATATGTCTCCGGAGCCATTCCGGGGCAAGCGCAATGACCCGGGCAAACTCTACCGCATGGCCCAGGCTCTGGCCCAGATTCGGGACGTTCCTGTAGAGCAGGTGGAAGCCATTACCTTCGAAAACGGAAAGCGACTTTACCGTCTGTAAGTCATGAATAATTCTGCCAGCATTGGCAAACAATACCTCCGAAGAAATTTATTGGAGGTATGAACCATGTTTCAAACCCGTTTTGCCAGTTTGTTTCTGGCGGTGTGCTGCGCCTTTGGTCTGATCGGCTCGGTATCCGCCGCAGAAGTGGACAGTGGCAGTGTGTACTGTTTCTCTGCCGGGGACTTCTCCGGGGAGAACACCGTAGTGGGCATCTGCCTGACGCAGGTGCCCCGGAAGGAAGGCACCATTCAGCTGGGCAGCCGGATTCTCCGCCCGGGAGATATCCTGACGGCGGAGCAGGTCAGCCAAATGACCTTTACTCCCGTGAATACAGAGACCGACCAGTCCGTCCAGGTCAGCTATCTGCCCATCTATGAGGACTATGTGGCGGAAAGCACCACCATGACCATCGCCATCCGGGGCAAGGAGGACAAGGCACCGGTGGCGGAGGATATGGCACTGGAAACCTATAAGAATCTGGAAAACACCGGAAAACTGAAAGTTTCTGACCCGGAAGGCCAGAGCCTGACCTTTACCGTTACCCGGCAGCCCAAGCGGGGCACCGTCACCATTGCGGAAGATGGCACCTTCACCTACACTCCCAAGAAGAATAAGGTAGGGGTGGATTCCTTCACCTATACCGCAACCGACCCGGCGGGCAAGGTCTCCCGGGAGGCTACTGTGACCATCACCATTCTCAAGCCCACCGATGCTACCCAGTATACCGATACCCTGGGTAAGGAGTGCCGTTTCGCTGCGGAATGGATGCGGTATACCGGAATTTTTGTGGGAGAAAGTCTGGCGGAAACTCCCTGCTTCAGCCCGGAGCGGGAGGTTACCCGGGGTGAATTCGTGACCATGCTGGTCAAAGCCCTGGATATTCCCACCGACGAAGAGCTGACGGACACCGGCTACACCGACGAGATCCCTCAGTGGCTGCAGCCCTACCTGGCAGCAGCCCAGCGGGCCGGTCTGACTGCGGGCCTTCCCAACCAGGAAGCCTTCGGCGCCGGTGAAGTGATTACCGGTGCAGAAGTGTCTGTGATGCTGCAAAATGCTTTGGATCTGACCATGCAGCAGGAAGCTGCGGCAACTCAGGATGAGGCGGTGCCTGCCTGGGCCCAGAGCGCCGTGACCGTGACCAATGACGCCGGATTTGCCCTGGAAGCCGGAGCACCCCTGACCCGGGGCGCGGCTGCCCAGGTATTGTACCAGGCGTCCAAAATGACCAATAGCAACTAAAAGATCGCCCCGCCTGATTTTTCAGGCGGGGCGTACTTTGTACTGTTAAGCGTTTGCTTTTTCCTTCACCAGGTAGATGGCGCACAGGGAGCTGACCAGCAGCAGGTAGGGATAGAACAGGTATCCCATAATATCAAAGGCAGACAGAGCATGGCCCATTTCGGCGGTGGTGGAGATGGCCACCAGCATCTGGGCACCGTAGGGAATCACGCCCTGGAAGATGCAGGAGAAGGTATCCAGCAGGCAGGCGGTGCGCTGGGGGGAAATGCCGTAATCCTTGCTCATTTCCTTGGCGATGGGGTTGGCCATAACGATGGCCACGGTATTGTTGGCAGTGGCGATGTCCATGGTGCCGACCAGCAGACCCATGCCCAGCTGACCGCCCTTTCTGCCCTTGAACAGATTTTGAATGAAGCTGAGCAGGGCGTCGAAACCGCCGTACACCCGAATCAGGGCACACATGGCAGCCACCAGAACAGCCACCATGCTGGTTTCAAACATACCGGCAGCGCCGGTTCCCATGCTGGACAGCAGGGCGGTGGCGGCGGTCTGACCGGTGACCAGCATGATTATCGCACCGGACACAATACCCACCAGCAGAACCACAAACACATTGACACCGGCAATACCGCCGATGAGCACCAGAACGTAGGGAATAATCTGCACCAGGTTGTAATCGTTGGTAATGGGGGCGGGCTCGTGCCCCAGGGTCAGCACCAGAATCAAAGCCAGGGTACCCAGGGCCGCAGGCAGGGCAATCCAGAAGTTTCCACGGAACTTTGCCCGCATATCGCAGCCCTGACCGTTGCAGGCGGCGATGGTGGTGTCGGAAATAAAGGACAGGTTGTCACCGAACATGGCGCCGCCTACCACGGTGCCCACGCACAGGGCAACGTCATAGTTGGAAGCCTGGGCAACCTCCACAGCAATGGGGGTAATCAGAGTGATGGTGCCTACGGAAGTACCCATGGCGGTGGAAACAAAGCAGGCCACCACAAACAGCACGGCTACTGCAAACTGGGCGGGAATCAGATCCAGCATGAAGTAGGCAACGCTCTGGGCAGAGCTGCGGCCGACAACACCGACAAATGCACCGGCCACCAGGAAAATCAGCAGCATGGTGATGATGTTTTTGTCACCCACGCCCTGACCCATAATGGTCAGCTTTTCATCAAAGGACAGCTCCCGGTTTTGCAGACAGGCCACCAGAATGGCCACCAGGAAGGCGATGACAATGGGAATGTTGTAAAAGCCCATGGGAATCTTCAGCACATACTCAAACAGAAGTCCCAGCCCAAGATAAATTGCCAGGAATACGCCGATGGGCAGCAGCGCAATGGGGTTTCCTTTTTTCATATTTCTCTCCTCCAAGCACATTGGTGTGCGTCACAAATACGGACTAACTGTACCACAGGGCGGGGGGAATGTCAAGGCATCGTCATTGACTTATGGGAAACCCAAGGGAAAATGTTGACATTTTTGCTGATTTGTGGTATCCTGTCCCAGGATTTGCGTCTGCCCATAAACCGCTCCTGAAAAGGAGCTTGCCATGCATCCATTCTATCACGTTTATTGCCGCTGCTTTCAGACGGTTCTGCGCCTGGCCCTGCCGTTTTTGCCCTACCGCAGCCCTCAGGTGCTGCATTCGGTCACAGAAGTCCCCCAATGCCTTCTCCGGCGGAACATCCGCCATGTGCTGGTAGTTACGGACGGTTTCCTGCACATCAGCGGAATGCTGGAGCCGCTGAAAAAAGCGTTGCAAAATAACGGCATTGCCTATACCATATATGATGAAGTGACGCCAAACCCCACCATATTGAATGTGGAGCTGGCCCGGCAGCGGTACCTGAAATCCGGCTGCCAGGGGCTGATTGGCTTTGGCGGCGGCTCTGCCATTGACTGTGCCAAGGCTGTGGGCGCCCGGATTGCCCGCCCGAAGAAAACCATCCCCCAGATGCGGGGCATCCTGCAGGTGCTCAAGCCCATACCCTTTTTGATTGCGGTGCCCACCACCGCCGGTACCGGCAGCGAAACCACCTTGGCAACTGTCATTACCGACGATCAGAATGCCCATAAATTTCCCATCAATGATTTTCCTTTGATTCCCAAAGTGGCAGTTCTGGACCCGGAGATGACCCGTTCGCTGCCCAAGAATATGACCTTCACCACCGGTATGGATGCCCTGACCCATGCCATTGAGGCCTACATCGGCAATTCCACCACCCGGCAGACCAGAGCCGATGCCCTGGAAGCCGTGCGGCTCATTGCCGGGAATCTGGAGAAAGCCTACCACGACGGAAACGACATGACCGCCCGGGCCAACATGCTCCGGGCAGCGTTCCTGGCAGGCGGCGCGTTCTCCAAGTCCTATGTGGGTTACTGCCATGCGGTGGCCCATTCCCTGGGCGGCCGGTATCATACTCCCCACGGGCTTGCCAACGCCGTGCTGCTGCCCTATGTGCTGGAAGCTTACGGTACTGCCATTGACCGCAAAGCTAAGGAAATTGCCATCGCTATGGGAATCGCCGGGGAAGATACCTCTCCACGGGAATGCAGCGTCCGGCTGATTGCCGAGATTCGGCGGATGAACCGGGAAATGGGAATTCCGGAAACTCTTCCCGGCATCCGGGGAGAGGACATTTCCAGACTTGCAGTTTATGCCCACCGGGAGGCCAACCCCCTCTACCCGGTGCCCCGGCTGATGGATGCGAAACAGTTACAGCAGTTTTATTATGATGTTATGGAGGAGTCCAAATGAATCAGCAGCAAATTGACGCATTGCGGGAAAAACAGCGAAAATTCTTTGCCACCGGTGCGACTTTGGACGTTTCGTTCCGGATTGCGGCACTGAAAAAGCTGTACAAGGCCCTGCAGGAAAACGAACAGGCCATCGCCCAGGCACTGCACAGCGATTTGGGCAAATCCGCCCAGGAGAGCTTCCTGTGTGAAACCGGCATGACCTTAAGCGAAATCAGCTACCTGCTGAAGCATATCCGCAGCTTCGCCCGGGAGAAAACCGTCCCTACGCCCATGGCTCAGTTTGCTGCCCGGAGCTACCGCAAGCCCATGCCCTATGGCGTGTGCCTGATTATGAGTCCCTGGAACTACCCGGTGCTGCTGACCCTGGAACCTCTGGCAGATGCCCTGGCGGGCGGGCAATACCGCCATCATCAAGCCCAGCGCCTACAGCCCTGCCACCAGCGCCCTGCTGGCGGAGCTTCTGGGGAAGATTTTCCCGGAGGAATATGTGGCGGTGGTTACCGGGGGCCGGGAGGAAAACGCTTATTTGCTGGAGCAGAAATTTGACTATATTTTCTTCACCGGCAGCAAAAGTGTGGGACGGCTGGTTCAGGAAAAGGCAGCCCGGTACCTGACCCCTGTAACCCTGGAACTGGGGGGCAAAAGCCCCTGCATCGTGGATAGAAGCGCCAATATTGCCCTGTCTGCCCGGCGGATTGTGTTCGGGAAATTCTTAAACTGCGGACAAACCTGTGTGGCGCCGGACTATATTCTCTGCCACCCGGCAGTGAAAGCGCAGCTGATCGCCTGCCTGAAGGCGGAGATTCAGCGCCAGTACGGGAGCGATCCGCTGCACAATCCTTCTTACGGTAAAATCATCACAGATAAGCACTTTGACCGGGTAGCGGGACTGATTGACAGCAATAAGGTTGCCTTCGGCGGCGAAACGGACCCGGACACTCTGAAAATTGCCCCCACCATTTTGGACAACATTACTTGGGAAGATAAGGTCATGGGAGAAGAAATCTTTGGCCCGGTGCTGCCCATTTTGACCTTTGCTTCGGCTGAAGAGGTGGTGGAAACCGTCAACCGCCGGGATACGCCCCTGGCGCTGTATGTGTTTGCGCAGGACAAGCAGTTTGTGCAGACCATCACCACCCGCTGTGCCTTTGGCGGCGGCTGTGTCAACGACTGCATCATCCACCTGGCCACCAGCGCCATGGGCTTTGGCGGCATGGGGGAAAGCGGTATGGGCTCCTACCACGGCAAAACCGGCTTTGATACCTTTACCCACTACAAGAGCATTGTGGACAAGAAAACCTGGCTGGACCTGCCCATGCGCTACCAGCCCTATCGGAAGGTGTACAACCAGTTGGTAAGGCTGTTTTTGCGGTAAATGTCTGCGGACATGGGTTTTCCACCAGCTTGTGGAATCGGATTGTGTGGCCCAGCGCTTTTGTGATCCTGTGACAGCGAAAGAAGGTGTTCTTATTGGATAGAATCCAGACAGAAAGACTGACGATTCGCAGGTTCAAAGAAACGGACATGGAAAATCTGTTCCTGTTATTGTCAGACCCAGAGGTTATGCGTTATATCGAGCCGCCTTATACCAGAGAACAAACGGTCTCTTTCCTGAATTCTGTGGCGCTGCGTCAAGCACCGTTGATTTGGGCAGTGGATGATTTGTGTGATAATTTCGTGGGATATGTTATTTTTCATCCATATGATGACAATTCCTATGAGATTGGCTGGCTTTTGCGCAAAGAACATTGGCACAAAGGATATGCTCAGGAACTGACAAAGGCGCTGATAGAAGCAGGAGAAAATCTGCAAAAAGACTTGATAATTGAATGTCATCCGGAACAAGCTGCAACGAAGAAAATTGCTCTGGGCAATGGATTTGTGTATGTGGGCAAGGAAAATGGCTGCAATCTGTATCGGCGCAAAGCCGTTCAAAATTAGGAAAATGCAACAACCCCCTCCCGTCCGTGGACGATACCTAGGACGGGAGGGGGAATTTTTCGATTGCAAAGTGGTAGCTTTTCCGAAAAGATAGGTTATGATTTGTTTTCGGAGTTGCCAGCTTTGCGTAAAGAGGCATTCATTTTCTTTATGTTGTGTCTGGCAATGGCTAACTGTACTACACAAATCACCACAAAAAACAGGGTAAATGACCCATAATATGCTAAAAATCCTGCTAAGCTATGCTCCATCCACAGCATAAAATAGGCTGCCGGAAGCACAATCGACGAGATTGCCAGGAAAAATACTCCGGTTTGTAGGGCAATGCCCCAGCGCTCTATATCCCATATGACGGAGCATCCGGCAAAACCGGCTCCAATGAATCCTGTGACCAATGTCTGCAAGAGTACAGCGTTAATTTCGCTGCCGACGACTTGAATTAACTCCGGCGTACAGGGAAAGTATGCCCCGTTCCCCATCTGAAGCGACTTGAGAATTGTGAGGATATATCCGATGGCAATTCCTGTGGGAAATCCCCGAATGCAGCGAGAAAGCAGTTTCTTCTTCATAGTTTCACCTCATAGTTCCAATCGCTTTTTGAGTTTGGAAACGTATCGCCGGGACACGTAAGTCGTGGAGCCATCTGACAGTTTCACACAAATTGTTCCGGCAAAGTTCAGATCGAAATGATCGACCTTCCTTAAGTTGATAATCTCGGAATTGGATTTCCGGACAAACTGGCTTGGGGGCAACCGACTTTCCAATTCGTACAATCGCTGACGAAGGGTATATTCCCCGCTGTCGGTAACCGCAAAGACCTTACCGCCCGCGGCATACACCCGAATGAGGTCTTCCTGGACCAGCGGTTGGATTTTTTCACCCTGTTTTCCGAAGAGAATTTGCAGAGGGGAGTCGGTCAGCGTGTGCACAATGGTTTGCACATCTTCCGACATGGAAGCGGTATAGATCACAATTTTTGGTTCGGTGCAGGAATCGTCCAGCTTGATTTCTACCTGCATTGCCTCCACCTCCTTGTCATGACACAATTAGTATAGCGAAGAAAGCGAAAGCGTTCAAGGGCTTCACCGTAGTCGGTTGATTTTGGACGATGGGTGGTAAAATGGACTGCTCAACAGACAGGGATTCCGTGAAGAAGCGGCAAAAATCCCGTCTGGATGGATTGCACCGGACGGGAGGGAGGATTTTCTATTACAGTGTGGCGGCCATGACCGCTTTGATGGTGTGCATACGGTTTTCTGCCTCGTCAAAGACTAGGGAGCAGTTGCCCTCAAAGACCTCGTCGGTCACTTCCATGCAGGAAATGCCGAACTTGTCGGCAATCTGCTTGCCGATGGTGGTGTTCTGGTCGTGGAAGGCGGGCAGGCAGTGCATGAAGCGGCACTGGCTTCCTGCGTTGTCTATGAGAGCCTGGGTTACCCGGTAGGGGCTCAGCTCCTCGATTCTGGTCTGCCAGACACTGTCCGGCTCGCCCATGGAAACCCAGACATCGGTGTAAATCACATCGGCTCCCTTGGCTGCTTCCATAGGGTCGGTGGAGAATTCCAGAATTGCGCCGGTTTGGGCGGCAACGGCCTGACACTGCTGCACCAATGCCTGGCTGGGGAAATACTGCTTCGGGGCGCAGGCCACAAAGTGCATGCCCATTTTGGCGCAGCCTACCATCAGGGAATTGCCCATATTGTACCGGGCGTCCCCCATATATACTAGTTTTTTCCCTTTCAGATCGCCGAAATGCTCGGTAATGGTGAGAAAATCTGCCAGAATCTGGGTGGGGTGGAATTCATTGGTCAGACCGTTCCACACGGGAACCCCTGCATACTTTCCCAGGGTTTCCACAATTTCCTGACCGAAGCCCCGATATTCAATGCCATCATACATCCGGCCCAACACCCGGGCGGTGTCGGCAATGGACTCCTTCTTTCCCATCTGGGAACCGGTGGGGCCGAGGTAGGTAACGGACATTCCCAGATCTGCCGCTGCTACTTCGAAGGCGCACCGGGTACGGGTGGAGTCCTTCTCAAACAACAGCGCGATGTTCTTTCCCTGGTGCATCCGATGGAGGATGCCGTTTTTCTTCTGCTGCTTCAGATTGGCAGCCAGATTCAGCAGGTACTGGATTTCCTCTGGGGAAAAATCCAGAAGCTTCAGAAAGCTTTTGCCTTTCAATGTATTGTTATTCATGCCAACTGCTCCTTTACATAGGCAATCTGGGCGCTGACCGATGCGGCGGAGGTGCCGCCTTCGGAAATCCGCTTTTCCACGCAGGTGGTCAGGTCAATTTCCGGATACAGGTCTGCCTCAAACAGGTCGCTGTAGGTCTTGTATACCTCCAGCGGAAGGGTTTCCAGCACCTGACCGTGGGCGATGCAGTGGGCCACAATCTGGCCGGAAATCTTGTAAGCGCTGCGGAAGGGCAGACCCTTCTTTACCAGATAGTCAGCCAGGTCGGTTGCGTTGATGAATCCGCCCTGGGCGGCTTTTTTCATGTTCTCGGGTTTTGCGGTCATGGTCTGCACCATGGGGGCAAAGACCTTCAGGCACATTTTCACCGTGTCCACTGCGTCGAAAATGGCCTCCTTGTCCTCCTGCATGTCCTTGTTATAGGCCAGGGGAAGACCCTTCAGGGTGGTCAGCAGACCCATCAGGTCGCCGTAAACTCGGCCGGTTTTGCCCCGGACCAGTTCGGCCATGTCGGGGTTTTTCTTCTGGGGCATGATGGAAGAGCCGGTGGTATAGGCGTCGCTGAGCTCAATGAACTGAAATTCCCAGCTGGACCAGAGAATAATTTCCTCGGAGAACCGGCTCAGGTGCATCATCAGCACGCTGATGGCGCTGAGTAACTCTACGCAGAAGTCCCGGTCAGAAACACCGTCGATGCTGTTGCGGGCAATGTCGTCAAAGCCCAGTGCCTTGGCTTCCATCCACCGGTCGGTGTGGTAAGTGGTTCCTGCCAGTGCGCAGGAGCCGATGGGGCAGACGTTCATCCGCTTGCGGCAGTCTGCCAGCCGTCCCAGATCCCGCAGCAGCATCATGGCGTAGGCCATCAGGTGATGGCTGAACAATATGGGCTGGGCCCGCTGCAGATGGGTGTATCCGGGCATAATGACTCCCAGATTCTTCTGAGCCTGGGATACAATGGCTTCCACCAGCACCTTGGTCAGTGCGCTGATTTCCTCCACTTCGCCGCGCAGATACATCCGCAGATCCAGCGCAACCTGGTCATTCCGGGACCGGGCGGTGTGGAGCTTCTTGCCCACATCCCCCAGCCGCTGGGTCAATACCTGCTCAACGAACATGTGAATATCCTCGCAGGTGTAGTCAATTTCCAGCTTCCCGGAGTCCAGATCCTGCAAAATCTCTTCCAATCCCTGAATCAGGGCATTTGCTTCCTGGGCAGTAATGATGCCCTGGGCGCCCAGCATGGCAGCGTGGGCCATGGAACCGGTGATATCCTGGGTATATAGTTTGCAGTCAAAGGAAATGGAGGAATTGAAATCATCTGCAATGCTGCTAACCTCGCCGGAAGTCCGCCCGGCCCACATCTTAGCCATACTCTTACCTCGAAATTCAGAAAATTATTTACAGTTTGCCCTGCTCCCGCAGTGCCTGCACCTTGGTGGGCAGACCCCACAGGTTGATGAAGCCGGCGGCCTGACCCTGGTCGTAGTCGCTTTCGCCGAAGGTCACCAGATTCTCGGAGTACAGAGAGTAGGGAGAAGTGGTGCCGGCGGGGATGATGTTGCCCTTGTAGAGCTTGAGCTTGACGGAGCCTGTGACATACTCGTTGGCCTTGTTGGCAAAAGCGGTGAGAGCCTCCTGCAAGGGGGAGTACCACTTGCCGTTGTAAATCAGGTCGGAGTAATCCACAGCCAGCTTTTGCTTGATGTGCAGAGTGTCCTTGTCAACGGTCAGCATTTCCAGCTGGTCGTGGGCAAAGTACAAAATGGTGCCGCCGGGAGTTTCGTACACGCCCCGATCCTTCATGCCAACCAGCCGGTTCTCAACGATGTCGATGATGCCGATGCCGTTGGCGCCGCCCAGCTCGTTGAGCTTTTCGATGATCTTGGAAGCCTTCATCTTCTCACCGTTGACGGCAACGGGAGCGCCGGCTTCAAAGTCGATGGTTACATAGGTGGGAAC
>USHP01000016.1 GCA_900554625.1 uncultured Eubacteriales bacterium
CTGATGCGGATGGTGGACGAAAAGAAAATCGCCCTCACCCCAGCCTATCAGCTTGCCGCTCTTTCAGAGCAGGAGCAGGAACTGCTGGTGGAAACCATGAGCAGCGAACAGGCCACCCCATCACTGTCCCAGGCGCAGCGGATGAAAAAACTGAGTCAGAACGGAGAACTAAATGAGGACACCATGCTTTCCATTATGATGGAGCAGAAAAAGCCCGTGAGGAATGATATTGTCCTCCCCGGCGAAAAACTGCGCAAGTATTTCCCCCGTTCCTACTCTCCCGAAAAAATCCAGGAGACCATCTTCAAGCTGTTGGATGCCTGGATACGCAAGCGCCAGCACGACAAAAGTCGGTAAAACTGAATATCCCCCCAACCGGACAGGCTCCCGCTTGCCCGGTTATTTTTATGTCAACCACAGGAGGTTTTATGCACATCCGAAGATTTACCTACAAGAAAGAAGATGTGGACTGCAAACTCTGCACGGAGTACCGGGGCGGAAAGAAATGTCCGCACAATATCTGCCCGTACATCACAGAGCGCATTGAAGCCGGAGCCGTGACCTATCAGGAAGCCATCAACGCTATAGTGCATCCGGGATGCCAAATGATCCGCCGCCTGCCCAAGCTGATGCAGACCTATTCGGGTTCCTTTTGGCTGGATGACCGGCACAAATCCCGCATGGAGTTCTTCAATACCCGCATGGGCTATTCTCCCAGCAGAAACACTCCGGCCTATTACGCCGCCATGTATCTGCTGACTGCCAATGAGATGCTCTACTGGCGCATGGCAAACTGCTTCTGCCGTTCCGGGCTGGATTTCGGCTTCGCCATTTTGAAAGGTATCAGCCCCCACAACTATGCCCTGTACCGTGCCGCTGTCGGTTTATGTACCGAACGCAGGGGTGTCACCCTTTCGGAAATGGCTGACCGGGAATTGGTGGACGATGATGCCTTCCGGCTGATTATCAACGCCATGCTCATTGCCCGGTATGGAATCGCCGCAATGAAACTGAAAAAGGAGGAACCCACCAATGACAAGTGATTTCGGCGTAACTGCCGGTCATGTCGAATATTCCAATCGCCGCTTCGATTTTGTCACCCGTCACATGGTGATGATCGAGGTCTACCGGCATACGGCTGCGCTGGGCCAATTCGATTACGAACTCCCCGTCTATGATCGGAACGATTCTTACCGTGCCCGGCTGTTTCTGACGGACGAGGAGTACAAAGCCGTTCGCAGAATGGAACTGAACGGGGTTTTGCGCATCCTGCACCATGCCAATGTCGTGGGCGGGTATCTCGTTGACGATAGAAAACCGAAAAGAAAAAACGCCAGAAAAAACAAGGAGGAAATGTAATTATGAAGAATCATTATTTTGGGGGTGGATTCTTGCATTTGTGTTTCAATGAAGTCAAGCAGAGAAACATCTGGAATTCGGTACTTCCTCCGAGTCATAAAATGCTGTGCCCTGGAAGTGTCCGGGGCATCGTTTCTTTTCTCTGAGGACAGCATCCGCATGGAAAAGAAGGTGCGGGGGATGATTCCTGTGGCGATGGTTCTACAATTTTCAGTTGACCATATATCACCATAGTGATATAATATAAGAAAACGAATTGGAGGAAAAGCCGATGCAGAAATGGATAACGCTGTACCATGGCTCGGAGCAGCTTGTGGAGGAGCCGACCTTTGGAAAAGGCAGAGTGAACAATGACTTCGGCTTGGGGTTCTACTGCACGGAAAGCGAAGCGCTGGCAAAGGAGTGGGCGGTGTCCTCCCTCCGAAATGGATTCGCGAACCGTTATACACTGGACACCGAGTATCTGAACATCTTGAATCTGAACAGCCCGGACTACACCATTTTGAACTGGATCGCGGTATTGGTAGAGCATCGTCTCTTTTCCATCAAAACCCCGGTGGCCCGCAGAGCCAAACGGTATCTCATCGACCATTTCGGTGTCAATGTCAATGCCTATGACCTGATTACCGGCTACCGCGCGGATGATTCCTATTTTGACTATGCGGAATCCTTTCTGAACAACGGAGTTTCCGTGGAACAGCTGGCCAGAGCCATGCGCCTGGGAAAGCTGGGAGAGCAGATTGTCGTTAAGTCTCAATTCGCGTTCTCACGGCTGCGGTACGAAGGCTTCGATGTGGCGGAGAAAGAGAAATATTATGTCCTTCGCAAAGCCAGAGATGAGGAGGCAAACAGAGCTTACCTGGAAATGCTGGAGGAAGAAAGCGATGGCCTGTATATTCAGGATATCATGAGAGGAGGCATCCGCAACGATGACCCACGCATACCAAGAAATCTATCTGAGTAACGCCCAAGCCATGCTGGGGGATGCCTTTGACTATGGGATCAATGCCTGCCATATCCCCGGCAGCAGCTTTGTAAAACTGTTTGCCGCCAGTACCATCAGCAAACGGCTGGAAAATGGAGAGCCGAGCTATCTTTCCGGGAAAAGCGGGATTGAAGTGGCGAGGGAGATTCTTGCGGAAACCACGGGAAAGGTGCCGGATGCTGCGCCCCAGGAGCACTTTGGCCGTTCCCGGGAATACTGGATTGGTTGGGCGGTTGCCTACTATCAATGGTTTTCCGGCAGAAGCTACAGCGACATCTTCCAGGTGGTTACCTTTGAAGAATTACAGAGAATGTACGATCCCCTTCATGAAGCGGACATTACGAAGTTTGCCGACATTCTGGATGTCCGGATGCGGGAGTTTTTTGCCGACACCAATTTGAAGCGGATTCGCACCGCTTACGGCTGCACACAGGCGGAGCTGGCAAAGCGGTCCGGTGTCAGTCTGCGCTCAATCCAGATGTATGAACAGCGCAACAAGGATATCAACAAAGCCAGCGCGGAGACGCTTCTGCGCCTTTCAAAGGTTCTCGGCTGCACCATGGAAGACTTGATGGAAAAGTAGGACGAATGGCCGCGATCTTGCGTGAAAATGAGCAGATGCCCTGGACGGAATTGTCCGGGGCATCGTTTGTATTCGCATTCCTGGATTCCAGATTATGTAAACAAATTGGAAAAAACGCTGATGTTTAATTTGTTTGTGTTACATAATGGGGCTGACTTTAAGATGTAGAAGATACATCTTCCTCAGAAGCGGCCTGCATCTTGAACTTGTCCATAGCCTCACGAGCCTGGGGAATGTTGATCTGATTGTTGCTCTTCATACCGATTGTTTCTCCTTTTGTCGTTTTCCGGAAAGGCCAGACGCTTTCCGGTGGAAAACGACTTTTCTTTCCGTAACCCTATCTTATCCCGGAAGAGAAAAGCTATGAGTGTGAATGAAATCCAAGACAGGAGGATTTTGGCAATTGGAAACAACTGAGTCCCGGCACAGACAGATCTATGGCGTGACAAAGAAAAAATCTGAGCTGAAAAGAAATTATACGGCGGGGGGATACCCGAAATATGCGAAGAAAGTGCATAAATATAATCGTTTTTCTTTGTAAATCTCTGGACTTACGGGAAAGTGCGTGGTACAATAAAGAAAAACAGGTGATATTTTCTATATCGGGAGATACGGGGAGGCGTGGCAGTTGAAGAAGTTCAGCATTATCAAAATCATACAGTTGATACTCATGCTGGTATTTCTGGCAGTGTGTGCGTATTTCATTTTCTTTCGGCGGAATCTGTTCCACGACATTGCCCAGGACAGCGATCTGCGGATGGTCTGCGGTATGCTCTGGGGATGCTTTGCGTTGGAATTTTTGTTCATTTTCCAGGATTTTTCTATTTTCTCGGATTATAAGCGGGATTTCCGGGAACTGGATTTTGCGGTTCACTCTGACCCGCTGTCAGGCTTGGCGAACCGGAACGGATGTGACTCCATCATCGAACAGTATTTGTCACGGCCACTGCCGAAAGGGGTTGGCTGTGTCATGTTTGATCTGACCAACATCCGGGAAATCAATGAAAAATACAGCCATGTGGCGGGTAATATGCTGATCCGGGATTTCTCCAACATCCTGAAAATGGCCTCTGTAAGTCTGTGCTTTGTCGGACGCAATGGCGGCAACAAGTTCCTTGCGGTGTTTGAAGACAGCAGCATGGAACAAATTGAACAGTTCTTGGCACGGATTGAAAAGAAGGTCTGCGCCCATAACGAGAAAAAAACCAACCAGCCCATTGCCTATGCCTACGGTGTGGCGCTGGATGAGGATGTGAAGGATATTACAGAATTGATTGCCCTGGCCAACCGAAGAATCGGAGAAGGACAGTCCTGAGCTGGCCTTGGGGTAACGGTGTAAGCTGTATTTTCAGTGAAAGGAGGAATGGTCTGCATGGCACACGATTATCAGTATCTGGCGCAGCTGGTGCGCCAGGCACAGGATGGCAACAGCGACGCATTTGCGGAGCTGTATGTAGCCACCTGTCAGCAGCAATACCGTTTCTCCTATCGATACTTGCAGGATGAGTTCCTGGCCCAGGATGCGGTTCAGGAAACCTATATTCTGGCGCTGAAGAATATTACCACCCTGCGTGACCCTATGGTCTTTTCCTCCTGGCTGAACCAAATCAATATGCGCGTCTGCTTTGCGATGTATCAGAAAGAGCGCAAAAATGACCAGGATATGGCCCAATATGAAAAGCTGCATCTGGAACGGAGCAAATACAGCGGAGAAAATGATTCCCCGGAACTGATGCTCATGAAGGCAGATGAGCAGGCGTACATAGTCCGGCAGATCATGGCGCTGCCATTCAGCGAGTCCCAGGCAATTTTGCTGCGGTATTTCCGGAATATGAAGCTGGAAGAAATTGCGAAAATGATGGAAATCAGCAAAAGCTCGGTAAAACGCTATTTGAAAAATGGACAAAAAATGTTGGAGCAGAGGCTGCAGAGGCTATAACCCACGGCACAAATCTCAGGAAAGGTGGCTTGCGTAAATGGACAGACTGACTTTCAAAAAGAATAAGCCGGAATTGAGCCAGGCCGTGGCGGCGCAGATGCTTTCCAACATTTTTGATGCCTGTGATTGTGGAGCCAACCTGGTTCCCATGGATGAGCTGGTTTCATATACAAAATATCGTCGTGAGCGGTACTGTCTGCGCTGGGTGGTGCTGGTGTTGCTGCTGTTGTTTTTAATGGTACCGCTGCTGTTTGTTACGCCGAAGGTGGAGCTGTCCCAGCTGGACCACACATCAGGAAAACCGGTGGTGCAGGTAAAGGCAAGCAGCTGGATGCCCATCGATAAGGTCACTGCGGTGATGGGGGAGTACAGTTTGCCGGTATACGAGATGCGCAAAGGTGTTTATCAGATTATTCCCGACCGCAACGGCGTGATCACGGTAAGGGTGGTGCTGAAGAACCAGCAGTACACGGAAACAGAATATCAGGTAGATAATGTGGATACGGACCCGCCGGTGCTGGTGAGCAGCCAGCGCAGCGATGACAGACTGGAGCTTTACTTCCAGGAAGATGGCGGACAGATCGACTTTGATGGAGTTTACGCGGTCACCATTTCCGGACAGACCGTGTATCCGATATCCTATGACAAGGAGAAATTGCAGATTATTTTCGCCTATCCGGAGAACGCAATGAATATTTTCGTGCCGGATGAATATGGGAACGTCCTACAGTTGGTTTTAACGCTTTTCTAGAAAAGAAAGGAACTCGTGGATTGTATGGGAAACACGCGCAGCCTGTTTGCGCTGCTTCTTCCGGTACAGATGGCCTCCCTTTTTGTTGACGGAAGGAAGAGGCACGGCATGGCTTAAGGAAAAAAGAAAAAAATTTTAAAAATTTTATAAAAAAAGTGAGCCGTTTTTTGTTTTGCTTCTCTCTTACAAGTAGTGAGACGTATGAATAGAAAATTATGTATGATATTGGTTTCACACCAAAGGAGGATTTACCATGAAACTGAAGAACTGGAAGCATGCATTGGCGCTGGGCCTGGCATTGGCGATTGTTCTGACCACCGGTGTGCTGAATTCCGGCAATTGGCTCCACGCCAATGAGGACGCAGCGACCACCGCGCCTGCCCAGGAACCAGCAGTCACGGAGCAGCCGGTCCAGGGAAATACTGTAACGGAACAGATTGCCCTGGAAACCAAGCCCGCGGAAGCTCCCAAGCCTACGGAGGCCACTGCTGCAACGGAGGCCACCGGTGCGACGGAAGCTACTGCTGCAACGGAAGCCACCGGCGCAACGGAAGCTACTGCTGCAACGGAAGTTACCGAAGCAACGGAGGCTACCGAAGTTACAGAGGCTACCGAAGCTACGGAAGTGACTGAGGCAACGGAAGCTACCGAAGCCTGTGAAACGGTTCTTCCCGAGGCGGAGCTGCCCATCACCGTAACGTTGGTGGATGCAGAAGATAAGCCTGTGGGAGAAGGAAGCTGGACAGGAACCCTTCACTTTGCGCAGGGAGAAGCAACCGCGTCCGTGACGCTGCCCGCAGTGGAAGGCTACCACACACCCCAGCTGACACTGGAGCGCAAGGCTGAAGACACCCAGCTGACAGCCAAGGCCGTGTATACTCCCGTAACAGAGGAAGAAAAGACCTTGGAAAAAGCCCTGAATCCCAACCGCAGTGTCAGTGTCCGGCTTGTTACCGATGCGAAAACCTTGCGTTTTGGCGACACGGTAAAGCTGGCAGCTACACTCAGTGGCTATGACAATGTAAACTACACCCTCCAGTGGCGCTACAGCGTCGATGGCAAGACCTGGCACGATTGTCCCAACCAGACCGGCGCAGAAATGACCGTAGTGGTTTCGGAATCCAACTACCGGTATTACTGGAATGTGCTGGTCACCATCACCGGCCTGAAATAATCGGCCTGTACATAAGAATCGAAACCCTGCACAGTTTCCGATTCTGGCGAAGCACAATACTTGCTGTGCAGGGAACTTCTCAACAGACGGTTGGGAAAGAGATTCTGCTGAAAGGCAGAAGATTAGGAGGTTACAGATATGATGCGGTTAACAAAACGGGCGCTCTCCGCATTCCTGGCATTTGTCATGGTGTTCACCATGCTGCCGCTGCAATCCTGGGCAGCCGATACGGTGCAGGACAGCAGCAACAATGCCGTGAACTTTGAGAACATGGTTGTGCCCAATTCTGTGGAGGACCCCGAAGAGAAAAAGGTAGATACCTACCAGTTTTATACTGACGGCACACCGGTAAGTACCCAGTACGTCATGTCCGGCGACCAGGTCTATGCACCTGCTTCTCCGGAGCGCGATGGGTACAAATTCACCGGTTGGAAAGATGCATCCGGCAATCTCTTTACTGCCGGTACTGTCGAAACTGCCACCGGTGCAACGTACACGTATAAAGCTCAGTTTGAGCAGGTGTATTATGTCTTCTTCCTGAACGAGGAAGGTGTAGTCTGCGCTACCAAGGAATGTACGCCCGGTACATCGATTACAACGGATGTGACGTTCCCTGTGGGAACAGATGAGGGCATTTCCGGCTGGGTACTATAATGCAGAGCTGACTGAGCCGACTAATGGCTCTGTCACCATTGAGAGCAGCAATATTACATTGTATCCTAAGGTAGAAACCGGCAACTGGATCACCTTTGACTCCGCCGGCGGTACTTATGTAGAACCTGCCTTTGTAGGACCTGGTGCCAATACCGTGGAGCCTGCCGAGCCCGAGAGAGAGGGATTTGACTTCCAGGGGCGGTTCACGGAGAATGGTGAAGCGTTTACATTTGGCAATACCTTGCCTGAGAGTGTAAAGCTGATAGCACATTGGAAGGGTAAACAGGTTGACTACAAAGTCTTCTACTGGAAAGAAAATGCCGACAATGAAGAGTACTCTCTGGAGAAGATGGAAACCAAGCAAGGCTTTGCTGGAGAACAGACAAGTGCAGGCTCTGACTACAACGCCGGAAAAGGATTCCATCTCAGCGATGACCCGGGCAAGCAGCTGGTGCAGAAGACCATTGAAGGTGACGGCAGTACCATCGTCAATGTGTACTATGACCGGAATGTGTATACCATTAACTTCTATACAAGAAATGCCCAGGGACAGGTGATCTGTGGAAAGAAAGAGCATCACCATAGTGGATGGGAGGGTTGCTATGATTGGTGGGGCAACCTCACCTGCGGAAAAGAAGAACATACCCATACAGATGCATGCTACAGTGATGCGATTCTTGCCACTATTACTGCGAAATATGAAGCGTTCATTGGCGACAAGTGGCCTACCAATGATGTAGGTGGTAACAACTGGTCAACCAATAGGGATGGTTCCAGCCCCTGGCAGGCAAACATTCAGACCATGCCTCTGAACGGCGATAATTTTTACGTTCCTTCCAGTGGCAGTGGAAGCAAGCGCAGCACGGCTACTTATTACGTGGAGGTCTTGGATGGAGAAGACGGCATCGGTGTGTCGAGCTCGAGATTGCGCTTTAAAGTACATCACTCTGATACCATAAATTATAGTGACTTGACTGTATCTGAGGAAGACCGCTATCCTCTGGTAGGATTTACGCTGATAACAGGATCGCCCAGTTCTAGAGTAGGCGATACATATGACGGTGCAAAGTTCTATTACACTCGAAATGACTATACCTTAACCTTCGTCAACTTGGGCAGTTCTTCCAGCGAGACGGTCCAGTATCAGGCGGATATCAGCGGTTACGGCGAGGAGCCTGATCGACCTGCTGGAATCCCCAGCAACTATGAGTTCCAGGGCTGGTATCTGGACCAGGCATTCCAGACAAAGTATGACTTTGCCGGCAAGACCATGCCTGCTCAGAATATTACCGTCTACGCCAAGTGGGCAGCTCCGGAAGTGACCGTTACCGTTCACCTGGAAATGGAAGGTTCCGAAAGTCCGGTAACACTCCCGCTTACTTATGGCACATCCATTGATGAGGCGACATTGGATGCTTACAAGCCCAACTTGGATGAGAATGAGTATACCTGGCACGGCTGGGCTACCAGAGAAGGAGAAAATTACAAACCCTTCAATTTTGATACCAAGCTGACCCAGGACATCACCCTGTACCCCTACTACACCAGCAAGAAAGCATTCACCGTTGTATATAATGTCAACGACGGCAGCAGCGAGATTACAGACGGCAGAACTTACAAAGATCGCGCCTATGCCGATGTCAAGTATGCAAACGGAGTTGCTGCCCCTGCTGACAAGGTGTTCCTGGGATGGAATACTGCAAGTGATGGCAGCGGTCATATGTATCAACCCGGCGATAAGCTGCTGATTGACAGCAAGAATGCCAACGCCGAGAACCAGATTACCCTGTACGCCCAGTGGGGTGATAAGGCAGGTAAGGCAATCCTGATTTACAATGCAAACGGCGGCAATGGTACAGCTGAACCCGAAACCTGTGATAATAATGAGAGGGTCCAGCTGAAGAGTGCCGAAGAATTGAACTTCGTCAAAGAAGGCTACAAGTTCCTGGGCTGGTCTGCGAACCCTGAGGCAACCAAACCCACCTATCAGGCAGGCACCAGCTATATCGTAAACAATAAGAATACTTCCGATGGGGTTAATACCCTGTATGCGGTGTGGGAGCAGCAGTTTAAGGTTACGTATACCTTTGATGGAACTGCACCGAAGGATGCACAACTGCCCAGCGACTCCAATAGCTATAGTGAAGGCGACCCTGTTAAGATTCTGCAGCCGAACAGTGTGGACAACTATGAGTTCCTGGGATGGAAGAATGAGAATGGAAATCCTGTCGCTGGAACCATGACCATGCCTGACCACAATGTCACTTTGACCGGCTCCTGGAAACCCTTGACTGCACAGTATACTATCCATCATTACTGGGAAGGCACCACAGAGTCGGTTCGGGAGGATATTGTTGGTACGAAGAATATCGGCGAAGTACTTACCGTATCTCCTACCGCGGTGGAGGGGTATACAGCCACTTCCGGTGAGCAGTCTATTTCGATTACAGCTGATGAGGCCGCGAATGTGATTACCTTCTACTATAAGAAGAATGTCACCATTACAGTGGACGATGCAACCAAACAGTACGGTGAGGTGGATCCTAAGTTTACCGGCACTGTTGTGGGCGTAGATGAAAGATACCCTCTGGGAGAAGTTTCCTATAGTCGTATTGATGCGGATAAGAATGTGAATGTGGGCAATTATCCCGATACGATTACGGCTACATATACTCCAAATTCAAGGTATCATGTAACCGTGATTCCTGGCGATTTCTCCATTACGGTGAATACCAGTGAAGTGGTGGTTACCATCACGGAGAACAGCGCAACGGAAACCTATGACGGCAGTGAGAAGAGCGTAACCGGCTACACGGTGAAGAGCATCTCCAACGAGCTGTACAAGGAAACCGACTTCACCTTCACGGGCAAGGCAGAGGCCAAGGGAACGGACCAGGGCTACTACCCGATGGAAGTGAAGGAAGCGGACTTCACGAACAACAACAAGAACTTCAGCAACGTCAAGTTCGTGATTGAGGACGGCGGTCTGACGATCAACGCCAGCGCAGCGGAAGTGGTGGTTACCATCACGGAGAACAGCGCAACAGAAACCTATGACGGCAGTGAGAAGAGCGTAACCGGCTACACGGTGAAGAGCATCTCCAACGAGCTGTACAAGGAAACCGACTTCACCTTCACGGGCAAGGCAGAGGCCAAGGGAACGGACCAGGGCTACTACCCGATGGAAGTGAAGGAAGCGGACTTCACGAACAACAACAAGAACTTCAGCAACGTCAAGTTCGAGATTGTGGAAGAGGGCGGTTTGACAATCGAACCCAAACCCATCACACTTACCGCCAAGAGCGTGGACATTTCCTATGGCGACCCAATTCCGGCATTGTGGATTAAAGAGGACCTGAATACGCTGTTGGTGCCGGGAGATACCATTAACTTCCGGCTGGACACCAAGCCTATGATGGACAGCCAGAACAATCCTTTGGTTGGTACCTATCCCATTGAGTTCGTGGGCAAGAAGGAAGAGCAGGGCAACTACCTGATTACCTTTGTGGATGGAACTCTGACGGTGAAGGCACCGGAAGGATACCCCCATGTTGTCAAGACCCACACAGGTGAGCCGCTCTTCCCGGGCGATGAGGTACAGTTCGCAATTACGGTGAAAAACATCTACAATGAAACCGCTGCGGTTACCATTACGGAACTGCCGGAGGTTACCTTTGACGATGTGACCGGCGTGGAGCTGGCACCGGGCGAAACCAATACCTTCTACGCAACCTACAAGGTAACGGAAGAGGATATCCTGGCTGGTTCCTTCACGAACGTCGCAACCTACACTCTGACGGTGGGTCAGAACCAGATCACGGGCACTGCTGAGAATATGGTTCCCCTGAATGCCAATCCGAAGATGACTGTGGATAAGGTTATCACCAGCAAAGACGAAGACGGCAATGGTAAGTACGATCTGAACGAAACCATCCGTTATCAGATTACCATCCGCAACGATGGCAATGTGACATTGACCAACGTAATCGTCAAGGACTTCTTTGGCATGGTGGAAGACAGTTCCTTCGTTGACATTACCGACCAGCTGAATGCAGCGCCGGATTTTGACGGAACCTTGCAGCCAAAGGAATCCGTGACCTTCACCTATGATTATCAGGTGAAGGAGGCAGATCTGGGCAAGACCGTTTCCAACCAGGCAAGCGCAACGGCTTCCTATCGCGTAAGCGACCAGGATGACCCCAACGCTCCCAGCGGCATGCTCACTGGGGAAAAGACCGTTACCTGCCTCACGGAAGAACCCAACCCCAGCCTGCAGGTACACAAGAGCGTTGATAACGAGAAGGAAGTTTACAAGGTTGACGATGTGATCAACTACACCATCACAGTTACCAACGACGGCAACGTCACAATGGAAAACGTGAATGTGGAGGATGTCCTGGTGGATGCCGACGGTAAGGAAGTCTGGCAGATCGACCTGGGTGAGGCTGCAACCTTCAACCTGAAACCTGGTGAATCCGAGACCATTCACTGCTCCTACACGGTCAGAGAAGAAGACCTGGGCAAGACCTTGGTCAATACCGCAACCGCTACTGCGGAGAACCCGGTTGACCCGGACAAGCCTGTGACCGATGATGACGAGACCGACGGTGAGAAGGTAGAAGATCCCAACCCCAGCGTGGATCTGGACAAGCGCATTACCAACCAGCAGGCTACTTACAAGGTTGGTCAAACCATCACCTACCAGATTGTGGTGAAGAACAATGGCAACACCACCCTGCATGATCTGGTTCTGACTGACGATCTGATCAATTCCGATGGAACGGTCACCTTCACAGATCTGGGCGGCGGTACGCTGAGCGGCGGAGAAGCACATCTGGCCTCCTTGGCACCCGGCGCACAGTGGACAGTGACCTGCCGGTATGTGGTTCGGGCTGCGGACGAAAGCCAGAGTATTGCAAACTACGCAGAGGTAATCTCCCATGATCCTCAGACGGGTGAGCCTGACGCTGTAGCCGATGACACCACTGAACAGGTTGAGGTGGAAGCACGCTACACCCTGACAATCCGCTATGAAAATCAGGCACGTCAGCAGATCCACGGCAGCTACGTTACCAGATTGTCGGCTGGAGACCAGTACAGCGTAACATCTCCTGCGGTTGCAGGCTATTACCTGACAGAGAACGCTAAGGTGATTTCCGGAACGATGCCGGCGGAGGACAGGACGATTGTGGTCATCTATGCAGCAGTTCCCGGACCCGACGGGGGAGATGAGGACGACGAGACTACAGAGGCAACAGAAGCCACAGAAGAGCCGCCGGTAGATCCGGGTGCATACACCGAGGACCCCGATGACTACACCCTGACCCCGATCACCGATGAAGAAACGCCTTTGGCAAATCTGGATGAAGAGCACACCTGCTGCATCCTGCACTTCCTGCTGATGCTGGCGGCTATGATCGTACTGGGCTTCTACACCAAGAGCAGAAAGAAACACCAGGAGCGGATCTTTGAGCTGAAGAGAACTTTGGCAAAGGAACAGGATCTCCCGGAACAGGACGATCCCGAGCATCCCTGAGTCCTGTAGGATCTCAGATTGAACAGAAAAGAGGTTAAATCATGATGTACAATTTGTATTTGTTCGATCACAATATCCTGCATATCTGTTTCTGGACGCTGCCTGCCATTGTTGTCGGCATTGTCATGGTGATTATGGCGGTAGTGCACAACCGGAATCAGAAGAAGCGCCAGGAGGCATTTGAAGCGGAAATGGGACACAGCGCTGCCCCCGAAATCCAGACTTCAGACGAAGCGCAGGTGTAACAAACAAGCGAATCCCCTGCCGCCGGTTTTCGGCGGCAGGGTGAGAAAGGAAGGCGAAATTACATATGTCATATGTACTGGAACATACCCGTTTTGGCTTCTGCTGGCTGGATTTGATCGCACTCGCCGTTTTGGTTCTGGTGGTAGTGATCTTTGTCCTGAAGCGCCGTGCTTTGATCCGGGAAGAGAAAGCCCTGGAAGAGCAGATTTCCGGCGTTTACGCTGAGAAAGCAGTAGAAACCTTTGACAAAGAGGTGTAACACAAAACTGCGGCAGGATTGCTCCTGCCGCAGTTTTTAATGGATGCTTGCTGCCTGGGCGCAGCGGGAGAAGAAAAGCGGTTGCAGATCATAACACAATACAGTATAATACTACTTCAGCAGCACAATAACCTGTTCTGTCCAGACAGAGCGGAAAACAATACCGCAGGATCAGCATCCGCCGGTAAAAGGAGGTCTCCATGAGAAAGCCAAAGGAGCGGTTTTTAAGCAAGTACGACGGGAAGAAATACGGGTGGTTTTTATTCGCCAAAGAATTTGTGATTCTCCTGATAGCACTTGCGATTCTGTTCAATCTCCTGATTGGCATTTCCCGCGTGACGGGACAGTCAATGGAACCTACTTTGGTGGAGGGAGAAATCGTGCTTTTTTCGCGGTTCAATCTTTCCTATGAGCGGGGAGATGTGGTCATGGTCCATATGCCCTCCGGGGAATACTATGTCAAGCGCATCGTGGCCCTGCCAGGAGATATTGTGACCCTGGAAGATGGATGCCTGTATGTTAACGGACAGCCGCAGCAGAATGGTCAGGGGGACACCTGGGAGCAATCGGGAATCGTAACCTATCCGTACACGGTGGAACTGGACAAATACTTCCTGGTAGGAGATAACCGGGAACATTCCACGGATTCCCGGACCTTCGGCGCTCTGCCGAAGAGCAGCATTCAGGGAAAAATCCTGTTCCACTGAGAATCAATTCAGACAGTATTTTCCGCCGGAAGCGTCACATGCGCTCCGGCGGAAATTTGTTTTTATCCTATATTCCAGAAACCCGAAAGCAATCAAATCCGGGCAACGCCGGTCCGGCGGGCTGCTTCGGCCACGGCC